>JAHDYN010000342.1 GCA_023383735.1 Gammaproteobacteria bacterium
TGAAATTGGCGATGAACCACTCCCAGATCGTCCCGACCTGCGACCAGAAGGTCCGTGGCCGGATGTGGTAGAGCGTAAAGCTCCCGTCTGCCGGAACCGAGGGGTGTGCGGGTGGCGAAGCGCCGGCCTCGCACAGCACCATCACATCGCACATGGTGCAGACCTCGCCAAACTGGCCGACCAGAAAGTAATCCGCATAGGCCTTGTTGTTGACCTGCCCCTGTGCCGGCAGCAGCGGAACGGTCAGCAACAAGGCCGTCAGCCACGCCGGCAGCAGACGGGGCACGAATGAGGGGCTTGGCCGCATACGCGGGAATGCTACTGTCGCTAATATTGGCCTGCAACAGAGGGCGGCATCGACCATGGAAGAACTGCGCACGGTTATCGACGACGCCTGGCAGGCCTTCGGCTCGTTCTGGGCCCAGATGTCCGCAGCCGGGATAAGCATCGGCGGCACGCGCATCACGGTGGCCGGCGTTATCGGCTTGTTGCTGATCGCGGCTGCCGCGTGGTGGTTTGCGCGCTGGACCGAGTACGCGGTCCAGCGCATCGCGACGGGCCGTTCCGGTGGCGGCAATGATTTCCCCGTCGCCTACACGGTGGCCCGTCTGACGCGCTACACCGTATGGGTGATCGCGCTGACGGTGGGGCTGCAGTCGCTGGGTCTCGACCTGTCGAGCTTTGCCTTGATCGGCGGTGCGCTCGGCGTCGGCATCGGCTTCGGCCTGCAGAACGTGGTCAGCAACTTCATCTCCGGCGTGATCCTGCTGGTCGATCGCAGCCTGAAAATCGGTGACTTTGTCGAACTCGAGTCCGGTGTCCGTGGCCAGGTCATGGAGGTATCGCTGCGCTGTACGCGCATCATGACCAACGACCTCGTGGATATCCTCGTGCCGAACTCGGAGTTCGTGAACGGCCGTGTCACCAACTGGACCTACGACGAGTTCAGTCGCCGGTTGCGCATTCCTTTCGGCGTGGCCTACGGGTCGGACAAGGCGCTGGTGCGCGAAGCCGGACTGGCGGCTGCCGCGAGCGTGCCGGGCGTGCTCCAGAACGATCCGCGCCGCTCAACCGATGTCTGGCTGGTGGGCTTCGGCGACAGCAGTCTCGACTTCGAGCTGCTGGTCTGGCTGGACCTGGAGCGACTGAAGCGCCCCTCGGCGACCCAGGCAAAGATCTACTGGGCGCTGGATGATGAGCTGGCAAAACGCAATATCGAGATTCCCTTCCCGCAGCGCGACCTTCATGTGCGCTCCGGCACGCTGAAGGTTGACGCAAAGCAGGCGTAGTTGCATGGTGGTGCGATGAAAATCGACTGGTCAGTCTACGATCCCGGCTCGAACTACGACGAACTGATCGAAGCGCCCGGCAAGCCGCGGGCCTGCGGCAGCAAACTTGCCAGCTATCTTTCCTCGCTGACCGCGCGGCAGCTGAAGACGCGCCAGGAGGCGTCGGAACGCGCCATCGTCGAGATGGGCATCACCTTCACGGTCTATTCCGAGGGGCAGAACATCGATCGCGCCTGGCCCTTCGACATCATCCCGCGCACCATGCCCGCGCGCGAATGGACAAGGACGGAGGCGGGCCTGAAGCAGCGGCTGCGCGCACTGAACTGCTTCATCGACGATGTCTATCACAAGCGCGAGATCGTCCGCAGCCGCCGTTTTCCGCGGGCGGTGCTGGAGAGTTCGAAGAGCTACCTCAAGGCCTGTGCCGGCGCGAAACCCGCGCATGGCGTCTGGGCGCATATCTGCGGCAGCGACCTGATCCGCGATGCCGACGGCACGATCTATGTGCTCGAGGACAACCTGCGCGTGCCGTCCGGCGTGTCCTACATGCTGGAGAATCGCATCGTCACCAAGCGGGTTTTTCCCGAGCTGTTCGTCAACCAGAACATACGGCCCGTGGACGACTACCCGTCGGCACTTTTCGACATGCTGTCATCGCTGTCACCGCGGCCCGGCGATGATCCCGAAGTCGTGGTGCTGACGCCGGGCATCTACAACTCGGCCTATTTCGAGCACGCCTACCTTGCGCAGCGCATGGGCGCGGAGCTGGTCGAGGGCAGCGATCTGGTGGTCGGCAAGGATGACTGCGTATACATGCGCAGCATCTCCGGCCTGACCAAGGTCGATGTGATCTATACGCGGGTCAACGCCGAGTATCTGGATCCCGAGGCGCTGCGCCCTGACTCCGCACTGGGCGTGCCCGGCCTGCTGCGTGCCTGGCGCGCCGGCAAGGTGGCGCTGGCCAATGCGCCCGGCACCGGGGTGGCAGACGACAAGGTGGTGTATGCCTACGTGCCGGAGATGATCCGCTTCTATCTCGGTGAGGAGCCGCTGCTGCCGAACGTACCGACCCATCTCTGCTCGGAACCCAAGAGCCTGAAGTATGTACTCGCGAACCTGGCGAAACTGGTGGTAAAGCCGGCCAACGAGTCGGGTGGTTACGGCATGTTGGTCGGCCCGCACGCAAGCCGCAAGGAGCGCGAGTCGTTCCGCGCAAAGCTGAAGGCCGATCCGCGCAATTATGTGGCACAGCCGGTGATCAA
>JAHDYN010000343.1 GCA_023383735.1 Gammaproteobacteria bacterium
CCCGGGCCGCCAGAATGCAGTGGCTGAGCGCCGGCAGGAGCCCGCTGCGTTCCGGGTCCGGAGCGATGCGCAGGGCCTTGGCGAGATCCGCGGTACCCATCACGATCACCGCGAGGCGATCGCTGCCGGCGACGATTCGTTCCAGGGCGAGTACACCGCGGGGTGTCTCGGCCATGACCCAGATCTTCATGCCGGCGGGGGCCTTGTGGTGGTCGAGGAGGGTGGCTGCCCGGCCGACCATTTCAGGATCCTCCACCTTGGGCAGCAGGACGGCATCCACCTTGCAGGCCGCCGCAGTCCGGAGGTCGTCCTTGCCCCAGGCGGTATCCAGCCCGTTGACGCGGATCACGAGTTCACGATCGCCGAAGCCGCCGGCTGCCAGGCGCTCCATCACCGCAGAGCGCGCCGCCGGTTTGGCTTCCGGCAGTACGGCGTCTTCAAGATCGAAAATCAGGCCATCGGCCGGCAGGCTGGCGGCCTTGGCCAGCGCCTTGGGATTGGCGCCCGGCACATAGAGCAGCGAGCGTCGCGGCCTGATTGTTTCTGGAGCGTTCATCGGGCCGGCAAGGATACCTTATGGATGCGGATCGCGGCCGGTGCTGGCACCATCCGCGGATCTGCTTCTACCCGGCGGGAGGCCCCGGATGTTGCGCAAGACAGTGCTTGTCGTCCTGTGGCTCTTTGCCCTGTCGGTCGTCGGCATCGCGGTCTTTACGCAGCTGGCAGACCGGTATCAGGCCGACGGCAGCCTGAAGTTGCCGATTCTTTCTGCGCCGGTACGCGTCGTGCGCGATGAGCAGGGCATACCTTATATACATGCCGAATCTCTGGACGATGCGATTCGTGCCCAGGGCTGGGTAACGGCGCAGGATCGTCTCCTGCAGATCGATTTCGAGCGCTACCTGGCGGCCGGCCGCCTGTCGGAACTGATCGGCGAGTCGGCGCTGGAGTCCGACATCGCCCTGCGCCTGGCTGGCACGGCCCGGCATGGCCGCCGGCACGCCGAACTGCTGGGCGCAGCCGATCGACGCTTCTACGAACTGTATCTGGAGGGCCTCAACGCCTACATCGCGCAACAGACCGGCGAACATCAGTTCGGCTTTGGCCTGCTGGGTACCGCACCGGAACCCTGGACGCTGGCCGATGTGATGACGCTGCAGTACTTCCTCAACTGGTCGAGCTCGGTCAACCTGCAGGCCGAACTCATCAGCCAAAAACTGATCGACCGCCTCGGCGCGGAGAAGGCCGCCGAAATTCGCATGGTCACCATCAATCCGGATGACGACAGCGGGACTGGCATGGCTGCGCCGGCAACGCCCCGGCAGTCGGTGGCCTTGAACCTCAAGCTTGATCCGCTCTGGCTGAGGCCCGGGCCTCAGCCGCGCGAGATCGGCAGCAACCAGTGGGTGATGAGTGGTGCCCGCTCGGTCAACGGTGCTCCGGTGCTGGTCAATGATCCGCATCTGGATGCGCGCAACCTGCCCGGCATCTGGCATCCGGTCGGACTGATCACGCCGGACTTTCGTGCAGTGGGTGCGGCGGGTCCGGGCATCCCGGGACTGGCTGTCGGCCGCACCAGTCATGTGGCCTTCGGTGTGACCAACGCCTATGCCGATGTGGTTGACCTGTACATCGAGACCGAAGACCCGCAGCAGCCCGGTCATTATCTTGAAGGCAGCCAGTCGTATCCATTCGAGCTGATCGAGGAGACGCTCCGCGTGCGCGAGCGTCCCGGATCGTCGACCTTCCGTACCGTGCCGCTGAAGATTCGTCTGACCCATCGTGGCCCGGTGATTTCAGACCATGGCATGAGCGTGGCTGACGGCAAGCTGATCTCGATGCGCTGGAGTGCGCCCGAGAACATGGCAGCCGATACCGGCCAGTACGCGCTGTTTACCGCGCGGTCGGTGGAGGAGGCGCGTCGCGCCGTCTGGCTGAACACCGCGCCATACAACTATGTGATTGCGGATACGGCGGGCAACATCGGGCACGCCACGGCTGGTCGCGTGCCGATCCGCCGGCGGGGTGATGGGTCGTCCCCGCTGCGGGTCACCGATGGCGAGGATGCCTGGGCGGGTTTTGTTCCCGGCGAGCAGATGCCGGGACAGGTTAATCCGGCACGCGGCTGGGTCGGTAACGCCAATCACCGCACGGTGCCGGCCGACTATCCCTTTGCCTATTCGACCTACTTCGCGGCTTCCTGGCGCTATCGCCGCATGCTGGAGCTGCTCGATCAGCCCGGCTTGCTCGGTGCCGAAGATCACTGGCGGTTCATGCGTGATACGCGGAACATGATGGCGGTACAGATTGCGCCGCTCATGGCAGGGGCACTGCTCGCCGCGGAGGACACGCGCGATCTGGGCAGTATTCTCGCTGACTGGAATCATGCCGATGATGCCGACCGGGTGGCGCCAACGGTTTTTCAGGCGGTCTACCGCGAGTTCGCCCGTCAGACTTTCGTCGATGAACTGGGCGCCGAGTTCAGCGACGAGCTGCTGTCGAGCTGGTACTACTGGCATGAGCGCCTTGCCCTGATGGTGCAGGCCG
>JAHDYN010000344.1 GCA_023383735.1 Gammaproteobacteria bacterium
GCACCGCTGGATACCACGATCTGGTCTGGCGCGTAGCTGAGATTGTTCTCCCGCCGGAATTTTTCGATGATGGCATTCTTCAGTGCCGGCGTGCCCTCGACCTGGGTGTAGCGTGTCTGGCCGCTCTGGATTGCGGCAATGCCGGCCGCACGGATGTGTTCGGGGGTATCGAAATCCGGCTCGCCGGCACCGAGATCGATGACATCGTGGCCCTTGGCGCGCAGTTCGGCTGCGGCGGCTGCAACGGCCATGGTGGGCGATGGCTTGACGCGCTGGCAACGCTGGGAAACTGCTAGACTCACCGTGATTTCCTTGTTGTGTTCGTGACTCGGGAGGGTTGCAGATATTAAGGGATTCACGGTCGGCAACCAACAGGCAGCATGATTCGATGGACCGCATGAGGCTGGTGGCCGACTATTCCCCGGCAGGGGACCAGCCAGCCGCAATCCGGGATCTGGTTGCCGGTCTTCGCGACGGGCTGGCACGCCAGACGCTGCTCGGCGTGACCGGCTCGGGCAAGACCTTCACGATGGCCAGCGTCATCGAGGCCCGGCAGTGTCCCACCCTGATCCTGGCGCCAAACAAGACCCTCGCTGCCCAGCTCTATGGCGAGATGTGCGAGTACTTCCCCGGGAACCGCGTCGAGTATTTCGTTTCCTACTACGATTACTACCAGCCGGAGGCCTATGTGCCTTCGTCGGACACCTATATCGAGAAGGACGCGGCCATCAATGCGCACATCGAGCAGATGCGCCTGTCGGCCACCAAGGCGCTGCTGGAGCGGCATGACAGCATCATCGTTGCGACGGTGTCCTCGATTTATGGCCTGGGCGATCCGGAGGCCTACTTTTCGATGGTCCTGCACCTGTCGCGCGGCCACCGCATGCCGGACCGGGAGCTGCTGCGGCGCCTCGCCGAGCTGCAATACACGCGCAACGACATGCAACTGGGCAATGGCACCTACCGGGCGCGCGGCGAAATCATCGACATCTTTCCCGCCGAGTCCGAGCGCGAGGCCGTTCGTGTCACGCTTTTCGATGAACAGATCGAGAGCCTTGCGTACTTCGATCCGCTGACCGGCGAGGTGCTTCGCAGCGTGCCGCGGCTCACCATCTTTCCCAAGACGCACTATGCGACGCCGCGCGAGGTGGTGCTGAAAGCCGTTGATTTCATCAAGCAGGATCTCGTGCTGCGCCTCGCCGAGCTGCGCGAGGCCAACAAGCTGGTCGAGGCCCAGCGGCTTGAGCAGCGCACCCTCTATGACGTGGAGATGATGGCGGAACTCGGTTTCTGCAGCGGCATCGAGAACTACAGCCGTTATCTCTCGGGCCGCCAGCCAGGCGAGCCGCCGCCGTGCCTGTTCGATTACCTGCCGGACGATGCGCTGCTGATCATCGACGAGAGCCATGTGACCGTGCCGCAGCTTGGCGGCATGTATCGCGGTGACCGCTCCCGCAAGGAGACGCTTGTGGAGTACGGCTTCCGTCTGCCATCCGCGCTGGATAACCGGCCACTGCGTTTCGACGAGTTCGAGGCGCTGTCGCCGCAGACCATCTATGTCTCTGCCACGCCGGGCCCCTATGAGCGGGAACGCTCCGATGCAGTGGTCGAACAGGTCGTGCGTCCGACCGGACTCGTGGATCCCCCGATCGAGGTACGTCCGGTCGCCACACAGGTCGACGATGTTCTTTCTGAAATCCGGCTCAGGGTGGAGCGGCAGGAGCGGGTGCTCATCACCACGCTCACCAAGCGCATGGCGGAGGATCTCACCGACTATCTGCAGGAGCATGGGGTGCGCGTGCGCTACCTGCACTCGGATGTGGAGACTGTGGAGCGCAGCGAGATCATTCGCGATCTCCGGCTCGGCACTTTCGATGTGCTGGTCGGCATCAACCTGTTGCGCGAGGGGCTAGATCTGCCCGAGGTCTCGCTGGTGGCCATTCTCGATGCGGACCGGGAGGGCTTTCTGCGCTCGGAGGGCTCGCTGATCCAGACCGTGGGTCGCGCGGCCCGCAACCTCAACGGGATGGCCATCATGTACGCCGACAAGGTCACCGGTTCCATGCAGCGCGCGATTGCCGAAACCGACCGGCGGCGGCAGAAGCAGCTCGAGTTCAACCGGCTCCATGGGGTGCAGCCGCGCAGCATCGTCAAGCAGGTCCGGGACGTGATGGACGGGGCGCGCAGCGAGGTGCCACGGGGCGGCCGTCGGGCAGCCGAACCGCGCAGCGAATACCGGAACCTGAGTCCCGAGCAGCTGATCAAGCAGATCGCCCGGCTGGAAAAACAGATGTTCAGTCATGCCCGGAACCTCGAATTCGAGGCTGCGGCGGCGCTGCGTGACGAGGTGCAGGAGCTGCGCCGGATCGGTTTTGGTCTTCCTGAACGCAAGACTGGCTAAGTCTGCCTTGCCTTCTGCGCGTGCCATTCGGTATCGTGGCGACCCGTCGGGATGCGGCCGGGCCGCCCCCCGGCAAATGCGACAGGCGCGTAGCTCAGTGGTTAGAGCACTTCCTTGACATGGAAGGGGTCGGA
>JAHDYN010000345.1 GCA_023383735.1 Gammaproteobacteria bacterium
CAGCGTTTTTCAGCTGCTCGATGAAGAAGGTGAGCGGGATACCGGCACGCTGGCTCCGGTACGGGTCCGTGGCCAGGTCGAGTTCCGGAACGTCAGTTTCGGATATGCCGCCGATCAGGGCAGCGTATTGCACAACATCAACCTGACGGTGCCGGCCGGCCAGACACTTGCCATCGTCGGGCGCTCAGGCAGCGGCAAGAGTTCGCTGGTCGGGTTGTTGCCGCGCTTCTACGATGTCAGTTCGGGCGCCGTGCTGGTCGATGACCGGCCGGTCGGCGACTACAGCCTGTCGGCGCTGCGCAACCAGATCAGTCTGGTCAGTCAGGAAGTCGTGCTGTTCAACGACACCATTGCCGGCAATATCGCCTATGGCAGCTGCCAGGATGCATCGCGCGCCGATATCGAGGCGGCAGCACGTGCCGCCTACGTGGATGAAGTCACCGCGCAGTTGCCCGAGGGGCTTGATACCTGGGTCGGTGACCGCGGCGTGCTGCTCTCCGGTGGCCAGCGTCAGCGCATCGCGATTGCGCGTGCACTGCTCAAGAACGCGCCGATCCTGATTCTGGACGAGGCGACCTCGGCGCTCGACACCGAGTCCGAACGGCGCATCCAGGCCGCGCTTGCACACCTGATGAAGAACCGCACGACCTTCGTCATCGCCCATCGCCTCTCGACGATTGAAGGCGCAGACCGGATCATCGTCATGTCGGAAGGCCGGATCGTCGAATCCGGCAGTCATCCGGAGTTGCTGGCGGCCGGAGGCCACTATGCCAATCTGCACCGTCTGCAGTTCCGGGATGACGCGGTCTAGCCTGGTCCGGTGGATTGAAGACTGCTGGCAGGGCAGATCGCCGGCAAGTCTGATGCTGTTGCCGCTGTCGTGGCTGTACGGGTTCGCGGTAAGGCTTCGTCGCTGGTACTGGCACTCGGCCCTCGGCCACCCGCGGCGACTGCCCGTGCCGGTGATCGTGGTGGGCAATATCACGGTGGGCGGTACCGGCAAGACGCCGGTAGTGGACTGGCTGGCAGGCGTCTGCCGTGCTGCAGGCTTTGTGCCCGGCATCGTCAGCCGCGGTTATGGCGGCCGGTCGCGCTCTGGTCCCTGGCTGGTACAGCCGGACGACGATGCGGCTGATGTCGGCGACGAACCCCTGTTGCTGCGGCGCCGGACCGGTATGCCGGTCTGCGTCTGTCCGGACCGTGTTGCCGCAGGCGAGCGGCTGCTCGCCGAGGGCGTTGATCTCGTCATCGCCGACGATGGGCTGCAGCATTACCGTCTGGCGCGCGACATCGAGATTGCAGTGGTCGATGGCGAGCGATGGTTCGGCAACGGACGGCTGTTGCCGGCAGGGCCGCTGCGCGAGCCAGCCAGCCGACTTGCCGAAGTCGATGCCGTATTGCTGAATGGTGGCAGGAACTCTGCGGAGGGAACCGTATTTCATGTCCGGGCCGACACGGCGATGCTGCTCGGTGGCGATGAATGCCGCAGCCTGGAGAGCTTTCGCGGCCAGCGGGTACGGGCGCTGGCGGGCATCGGCAACCCGCAGCGCTTTTATGCGCAGCTGAGCGCTGCGGGCATGGAGGTGATTCCGGTAGCGGTCGGCGATCATCAGCGCGTATCGCTGGCGGAGCTGTTCAGGGATGAGAACACCCCGGTCTTCATGACCGAGAAAGACGCCGTAAAATACCAGCCCCGGGCGGATTGCCCGCTGTGGGTGGTGCCGATGGAGATCGACATGCCAATGGAGTTCCGCGAGTTCATGCTGGCCCGTCTCGCCGGGCTGTCTGCCGGATCAGGTTGAATCGATGTCGGTTGCAAGATTCAGGGTGGTGATTCCGGCGCGCTACGCAGCGTCGCGATTTCCGGGCAAGCCGCTCGCAGACCTGGCGGGCCGGCCGGTGCTCGAGCACGTCTGGCGGCAGGCACGGGCGAGCGGTGCGATTGAAGTGCTGATTGCCACGGACGATCAGCGGATCATGGCGGCAGCGGAGCGTTTCGGCGCAGAAGCGGTGCTGACCTCCGCGCAACATCGCTCGGGTACGGAACGCGCGGCGGAAGTCGCCGACCAGCGCGGCTGGCCGGATGATGAGCTGGTCGTGAATTGCCAGGGCGACGCACCGCTGGTACCGGCGGGCAGTATCGACCAGGTTGCCGGCCTGCTGGCCCTGCATGCGGGTGCAGCGATGGCAACGCTCTGTACCCGGATCAGACGGGTCGAGGACTATCGCAGCCCGCATGTGGTCAAGGTGGTCAGCGACGCCGAAGGCCGTGCCCTGTATTTCAGTCGGGCGCCGATCCCGGCCGCAGGTCACTCGGGTGTCGTGCCGGCCATCGACCAGGGTGGGTTCCCGGTGAGCGCCCGGCATATCGGCCTGTATGCCTATCGCATCGGTGCCTTGCGTGCACTGGCAGTGTCGCCACCCTGTTATCTGGAGCAGTGCGAAGACCTCGAGCAGTTGCGTGCGATGTGGATGGGTCTGGAAATCCGTGTCGCACAGGCAGCCGAGGCGCATGGCCCGGATATCGATA
>JAHDYN010000346.1 GCA_023383735.1 Gammaproteobacteria bacterium
TGCTGGACTCGGTAGGGGCACAGCAGGTCGATGCGGCTGCCGGGCAGTTGCAGCAACTCGCGAGCGAGTTCTCCTCGTCGGCATATGTGGACATGGGCCGGCTGTCGATGGCCGGTCTTTACGTCGCGCGCAGCAAGCCGGATGAGGCCAGTGCGCAACTGCAGCTGGTCGTGGACCAGGCCGATGCAGACGAGATCCGCAACATCGCCCGCCTGCGGCTTGCCCGCCTGCTGAGTGCGAACGACCGGCATGACGAGGCGCTGAAGGTCCTGAACGTCTCCGGCACGGGTGCCTTTGCGCCGCTGTTCCACGATGTGCGTGGTGATGTGTATTACGCGCTCGGCAAGCTGCCCGAGGCGCGCAGCGAATATGAGCAGGCGCTGAACGGTGAAATGGCCGCCGCCGTGCTCGACCTGAACTATGTCACCGCCAAGCTGGATGAGCTCGGCGGTACGGCGGCCGACCTGAGCGCAGCGACGGGCCTGCCCGGTACCGGGCAAGATGGCGTGCCCGCGCCGTGATGTATCCCGGCGTTCGTTTGTCGAGCGGCTGCCTGCGCACCCTGCTGCTCGCTGCCGTGCTGACCGCCGGGTCCATTTCCACGGCCGGCTGCAGCCTGTTCGGCGGCGATGACGATGAGCCCGACGCGCCGGTCGATCTGCCGGATTTCAAGTCGACGATCAAGATCAAGAAGGTCTGGTCGGCAGGGCTCGGCGACGAAACCGAATTCCTGCGCCTGGCGCTCGCACCCGCTTCGGACGGTTCGCGCATTTTCGCTGCGGCCAACGATGGCCGGGTCAGCGCCTTTGAGGCAGTCAAGGGCAAGCGGCTCTGGCTGAGCAAGACCGGACTGCAGCTCTCCGGTGGCCCTGCGACCGATGGCAAGGTGGTCGTGCTGGGCACGAGCAACGGCGAGGTCATCGCGCTTGCCGCCGACGATGGCAGGGAACTCTGGCGCAAGTCGCTGTCCAGCGAAGTTCTGGCTGCGCCGGCCATCGCACCGGGCCTCGTGCTGGTGCGTACCGTCGACGGCAAGCTCACGGCGCTCGCCATCGCGGATGGGGCGCAACGCTGGTTCGTGCAGCAGAACATGCCGCGCCTTACGGTTCGCGGTACCGGTTCGCCGGTGGTGGTGCAGAACGTGGTGGTCTGCGGTTTCGACAACGGCAAGCTGGCCGCCTACGAGCTGGCGGATGGCACACCGGCGTGGGATACGCTGCTCGATCCGCCTTCGGGTCGCAACGAGATCGAACGACTGGCCGACATCAATGCGACCGTGCGCTCGGTGGGTGATGACATCTATGTCGTCGGCTATGGGGGTGTGGCTGCCGCGGTTGCACTGGAATCCGGGCAAACGCTGTGGACCCAGGAGGTCGCCGGCTACGGCGGTCTTGCGACCGACCTGGAGAATGTCTATGTGTCCGGTATCGGCAGCGAGATGTATGCGCTGGTGCGCCAGACCGGCAGCGAGCTCTGGAAGCACGAGTTGCTGAAGAATCGCGACATCACCGGCCCTGCCGCATACCAGAGTTCGGTGGTGGTGGGCGACTTCGAGGGCTACATACACTTCTTCGATGCCGCAACCGGCAAGCCGCAGGCCCGGGTACGCCTGCACGGCAGCCGCGTGACCTCGGCGCCGCTGGTCGTGAACGACCTGCTCTACGTGCAGTCCGATGGCGGCAAGCTGGCCGCCTATCGCCAGGTTGCGAAGAAATAGCGCACAGGGATACCCGAAGTGCTGCCCGTATTTGCGCTCGTTGGCCGCCCGAATGTCGGCAAGTCCACGCTGTTCAATACGCTGACCGGCACGCGTGATGCGCTGGTTGCCGATCTGCCGGGCCTGACCCGCGACCGCATATACGGCTACACCACCGTCAAGGACCGTGCGGCGATCGTCGTCGACACGGGCGGGCTGACCAACACCAGTGATCCTTTCGGTGCGCAGATCGAACGACAGGTTGCGCATGCCGTCGGCGAGGCCGACGTCATCGTGTTCCTGGTCGAGGCTGCCAGCGGACCCTTGCCGGACGATCACGAGATCGCGGCGCGGCTGCGCAAGACCGGCAAACCGGTGATTCTCGCCATCAACAAGGCCGAGGGGCGTGAGCCGCTGGAGCTTTCTGCAGCCTTCTATGAGCTCGGTCTCGGCGATCCGGTGGCCATCTCCGCCCAGCATGGCGACCGCCTTGGGCTGCTCGGTGAGCGCATCCTCGCTGCCTTGCCGGTTCGTGAGGATGCAGAGCCGCAGTCCGCCGGTGCGGATCTGTCCGGTACGCGCATCGCCGTGATCGGCCGGCCGAATGTCGGCAAGTCGACGCTCATCAATCGCCTGCTGGGAGAAGACCGGCTGCTGACTTCCGACCAGGCCGGCACCACCCGCGACAGCATTCGGGTGCCTTTCCCGCATGACGGTCACGCGATGGTGCTGGTGGATACCGCCGGCATACGTCGCAAGGCGCGGGTGGAGGAGGTCATCGAGCGCTTCAGCATCGTCAAGTCGCTGCAGGCGCTCGAAGAGGCCG
>JAHDYN010000347.1 GCA_023383735.1 Gammaproteobacteria bacterium
TGACGCACTTCGTCAATCCGTCTGAGCTCAAGGGCGATCTCGTGCCTTATCTCGTCGATCTCACGCTGGGCGGTGCCGATTACACCTTCGAGTGCATCGGCAACGTCAAGGTGATGCGCCAGGCACTGGAATGCGCGCACAAGGGCTGGGGCACCAGCGTCATCATCGGTGTCGCCGGCGCCGGTCAGGAAATCAGCACCCGTCCGTTCCAGCTGGTGACCGGTCGCAACTGGCGCGGCAGTGCCTTCGGCGGTGCGCGCGGACGCACCGATGTGCCGAAGATCGTCGACTGGTACATGGATGGCAAGATCGATATCGATTCGCTGATCACCCACACCATGCCGCTGGAAAAGATCAACGAGGGTTTCGAGCTGATGCACCGTGGTGAGTCCATTCGTTCGGTCGTGTTGTACTGACCCGATGGAAACGATCTCCGAACAGGGCTGTCATGGCGGTATCCAGGGCTTCTACCGTGCGCACTCGGATGCCTGTGGCGGCGAGATGCGCTTCGCTGTATTCCAGCCACCGCAGGCGCGTACGCACCGCGTTCCGGTGCTGTACTTCCTTGCCGGGCTCACCTGCAGTGAAGAGACCGCCAGCATCAAGGCCGGCGCCCAGCGCGCCGCGGCGAGACTCGGCCTGATGCTGGTGATGCCCGACACCAGTCCGCGCGATACCGGTTTTGAGGGGGCGACCGGCGACTGGGAATTCGGTGAGGGTGCCGGCTTCTATCTGGATGCGAGCCAGGCGCCGTGGTCGAGCCGCTTCAACATGGAAACGCATGTGATCGAGGAACTGCCGCGCTGGATCGAGGCCGGCTTCCCGGCCGACCCTGCCCGCTGCGGCATCAGCGGGCACTCGATGGGCGGACACGGTGCGCTCACACTGGCCTTGCGCCATCCGGGCCGCTTTCGTTCACTTTCGGCCTTTGCACCGATCGTGGCGCCGAGCCAGGTTCCGTGGGGGCAAAAAGCACTCCCGCGCTATCTGGGTGAGGACCAGTCAGCCTGGCGACAGCACGATGCCTGCGCACTGTTGGATGCGGGTATGCGATTCGATGGCGAGATCCTGATCGACCAGGGTCTGGACGACCGGTTTCTTGCCACGCAGTTGCGTCCGGAACTGTTCGAAGCAGCGTGCGCGCGCGCTGGCCAGTCCCTGCGGCTGCGCATGCAGCCGGGCTATGACCACAGCTACTGGTTCATCCAGAGCTTCATCGAGGCACATCTCGAGCATCACGCTGCCTCGAGTCTTGAAACGTAGCGGCCACACACGCCGTGATCGTGCCTCTGGCCGGGCTGCGGGATCAATCCCCGTGGCCGGAAGGGGGATCGCCATCTGCATGCGTTGAAGCAGAGGCGACAAAGAGGCCCTTATCTGTTCCGGTAGCGGTTGAGGTCGAATATCCCGGCTTCGACGGGGCTCTGGCGGCGGTACTCGGCCTGAAACCAGTCGGCTTCGGCCCAGAAGCCGGTGTTGGTGCGGCGCAGGCCGTAGAGTGCCACGAAGCGTTCATAGTCATCGCGGCTGTGCACCGCCAGGAAGCGGTCGGCGAAGGCTTCGATATCGCCGGCCTCCACAGCCAGGAAGAAGTTCGGATAGCTGGCGGCAAAGCCCGGTATCACCGTCAGCGTGTCGTTCTCAGGGCTGCGGGCGTCTTCATCCTCCAGCATGGAGGTCAGGTTGCTGTAGTCCTTGTTGAGTATCAGGGTGTAGGCGAGATCGCCCTCGCTGCCGCTGCCACGGCGCACGCGCAGGAAGGTGGCATCCGGCAGGATCTGCAGGTGGCTGCCGCGCGCCTTCGCGATCCGGCCCAGGGCCTGTTCGACGCCGGCCTGCACCGGGTCATCAGACACCGCGGTACAGCCACCGGTGGCACAACGGTTGATGCGCTCTTCGCCGGCCAGCGTCCCCAGGTGGTGCTGCAGGTGTCCATAGAGTTCGCGCTGCGGGTCGTCGGTCTTATAGTCGATCACCGACTCCACGCTGAGCCAGTCCATCGGTTGTTCGAACTGCTTCTCGCGTTTCCTGCGGATGCCCTGGTACCAGCTGTCGCGGATGGTCTTGCGCTGGCTGACCGGCAAAAAGGCCAGGAAGTTGTTCTCGCCCTCCATGCGCAGGAAGTCCATCACGATGCGCGTGTTGAGCTGGTGTCCGGCAGAGCCATATACATCGAAGCCGGCGACCAGCAGGTAGTGGATGCGCTCGAACAGCGGGTAGTCGATGATCCAGGCGGTTTCGGGAAAGTCGCCGTGCAGGCCGTCCATGACGAAGGCGCTGTCGGTGTGCCGGAAGATGGTGAGCGCAGCGTTCGGGTTGCTGCCATCACCGTCCCAGACGTGATCCATGGCGTCGTCGAGGCCGACCGCGTGGATATTCTCGAACCATTCCTGCCGGGCGGTCATGTACGCCTTCTGGCCCTTCCAGTACTCGGTCCAGAGGCTCAATACGTTCAGGGTATTGGTACCGCGACCGGCCGGCAGTTTCAGGTAGTCGGCCATCTCCGCGATGA
>JAHDYN010000348.1 GCA_023383735.1 Gammaproteobacteria bacterium
CGCGGTTCCAGATGTAGAAGCCGTCGCCGGTGGTGGAACGGGCGAAGTCGACGAGCATGCGCCGGCCCATCAGGCGGCTGTGGGCTGCATTCAGCGAACAGGACAGGCTGTTGAGCTGGGTCATCTGTTCGAAGGGACTGAGCAGGCTGAAGCCGACGATATCGAACAGCGCCACCGCACGGTTGTGAATGTAGCTGACGCTGTAGCGCTTGACGATCTGGTCGATCACGGCCGCTTCTTCTGCCGTGCCGCTCAGTGCCTGCCGCAAGCGGATCTGCGTGGCCTCGACGCCGAGCAGGTGGGTGGCATTGTTCATCTGCCGGGCGGTGAACTGCCGTGACCCCGAAAGCAGATGCATGATGAACTGATGCGCCGGGCTCACGCTGTTGTCGGCCGGCAGGCCGGTGTTGCCGGTTGCACCATAGCTGGCCACCGCATGATGTGGCACGACCAGTACCTGGATGCCGGCCGGATGCGGGCACCAGGCCATGACCAGGTTCTGGCCAAGTCCCCAGTGGCTGTAGAGCTGCCGGTCGAGTTCAATCAGGTTGCCGCGCTGGCGGAAATCGAAAGCGCCGGTTTCGCCGAATCGGCCTTCGTTGAAAATCGGGTCGGGCATGAATATGGAACGTGTGCTCAGGGCCCGGATTCCTTCCGTGGAAAGCGTGCTTTGCGACCCGCTGGGGACTGTCTTAGGATGCACGACGGGCAAGCGGCATTGCAATGGCCCGGCCTTTTACATCAGCAGGTTCATTTCCTTGACCGCACTTTCCAGCCAGAATCTCGCCGAACTCAAGGCGCTCGCCGGTCCGGGCGGCTTTGTCGAGGATCAAACCGAACTCCAGCCCAGCCTCACCGAATGGCGTGGTCTGTTCCGCGGCGCTGCGCCGCTGATGCTGCTGCCCGACTCGACGGCCGCAGTGGCGGCGATACTCGGATTCTGTCATCAGCATCGGATCGCCGTGGTTCCGCAGGGCGGGAACACCGGGCTGGTCGGCGGCGCGATCCCGCACTCGACGGCCGACCGGCCGGAGATCCTCCTGTCGGCGCGCCGGCTGAACCGCATACGCGCGATCGATGCGGCGAACTACAGCATCACGGCCGAGGCCGGTTGTGTGCTGGCGAGCCTGCAGGCTGCCGCGGCCGATGCAGGCCGGCTGTTTCCCTTGAGCCTGGCGGCAGAGGGCAGTTGCCAGCTCGGCGGAAATCTTTCCACCAATGCCGGGGGTACGGCCGTTCTGCGCTTTGGCACCATGCGTGAGCTGGTGCTGGGGCTCGAGGTCGTGCTGCCGGATGGCCGGGTACTCGACGGGCTGCGCAGCCTGCGCAAGGACAATACCGGCTATGACCTGAAGCAGCTTTTCATCGGTGCCGAGGGGACGCTGGGCTTCATCACGGCAGCGAGCTGCAAGCTGTTTGCGCAGCCGCGCCACACGGCCACTGCCTGGCTGGCGGTACCGGATGTTGCTGCGGCGCTGAGCCTGTATGGTGCGGCACGCGACTCGCTGGGCGATGAACTCACGGCCTTCGAGTTTGCCAACCGCCTGTCGCTGGACTTTGTCATTAAACATATTCCGGGCAGCCGCGCGCCGCTGGCCGGCGATTCGCCCTGGCATGTGTTGCTGGAGATCGGCACCGCGCGTGAATCAGCCGACACGGGCGGCGACCTCGAGCGCTTTCTGGCCGGCATGCTCGAGCGGGGCACGGTCACGGATGGCACGGTTGCGACCAGCGGTGCGCAGCGGGATGCGCTGTGGCGGCTCCGTCACAGCATGTCGGAAGGGCAGAAGATCGAGGGGGCCAGCATCAAACACGATATCTCGGTGCCGGTTTCCCGCGTCGGCGAGTTCGTGGCCCGCGCCTCGGCCTGGGCGGAGGCAGCGGTCCCCGGCGTCCGCGTGGTTGCCTTCGGGCACCTGGGCGATGGCAACGTGCACTTCAACCTCAGCCAGCCGGCCGGGACCGACCCGGCAGCATTTCTGGCCCGCTGGGACGAGATCGCCGCACAGATCCACCAGATCGCGGTGGACTTCGGCGGCAGCTTCAGCGCCGAGCATGGCATCGGCAGCCTGAAGGTCGGGGAACTCGAGCGCTGGCGTGGCGGGACGACCCTTCAGCTGATGCGCGCCATCAAGGGCGTGCTCGATCCGCACGACATCATGAATCCGGGCAAGCTGTTCCGCGCCGGCTGAGGCAAATTCAGCCTGAATTGCATAGGGAATACAGGCCGGATCGGCTAGACTTGCGCCCGGTTTTACTGCCTGAAACAGCTGCGGAGCAGTGCACAGATCATGAGCGATCCAGAGAACACCAAAAAGCCGGATAACGCGCGCCGCTATTCCAGCGTCGTGGTGGACGGCGTTTCACAGGCGCCCAGCCGGGCGATGCTGCGGGCCGTCGGATTCACCGAGGCCGATTTCAAGAAGAGCCAGATCGGCATCGCCTCGACCTGGAGCATGGTCACGCCCTGCAATATGCACATCGACCAGCTGGCCAG
>JAHDYN010000349.1 GCA_023383735.1 Gammaproteobacteria bacterium
CCATGCCGGACGGGCGTGAAATCGAGCGCATCGGGCGGCGCTGGCGACAGTCGGCGCCTGCAGCAGAGCTCGGCTATTGCCAGCGCCTGCCCCTCTGGGAGGCGCTGGAAGCGATCGAGCGGCACAGCCCCGGAGGGAGCGTGCGATGACACCGGCCATCGATACCGCACAACGCGTCTGGACCGCGCAGCGCTGGCGACAGCATCCGCTGCGCATGACCGGCATCGTCCTGCATCTCGTGCTGCGTACCCTGTTCGGACTGTTCTGGATTGCCGCCGGCGTGAACAAGCTCCAGAAGGACTGGCTGACTACCGATATCCTCAGGCAGATCTTTGCGGATCGCCTGACGGAACTGCACCCCGACAGCCTGCAGGTGATGTTCCTGCAGGACTTTGCGATTCCCTTCTACAAACTGGTGGCCGTGTTCGTCACGGTCAGCGAACTTTATGTGGGTGTCGCACTGCTGCTGGGCCTGACCACGCGCTGGGCCGCAGGCATCGCACTCGTCAACCTGCTGGGCTTCTCGGCTGGTGGTTACTACGACGCTTCGCTGATCCCGTTCTTTGCACTCGGCATCATGATGATGAGCTGGCCTTCGGGACGCTGGCTGGGCCTTGATGGCCCGATGTCACGCAGGTATCCGGGCTCACGCTGGTTCTGAGCGCAGCTATTCCAGATGACCGAGCGCCTCGACCGAGGCATGCCCGTCGACCACGCGCGCCGGCCGCTGGCTGTCGGGGCGGTTCACGGCCAGGATCCCGCGGATGCCATAGGCACGTGCCGCATCGAGCACCGGCGTGCTGTCGTCGATGAACAGCGTCTGTTCCGGATCAAAGCCCAGACGCGCCTGTGCCGACGACCAGAACGCACGGCCCTCCTTCGGCACGCCGAACTCGTGCGAGGACACGAAGACATCGATGTAACGGCCCAGCCCGGCGACGCTCCTTTTCATGTCCAGCGCATCGCCATGGGCGTTCGTGACTACGGCTACATGCTTGCCGCTGGCATGCAGGCGGGCCAGAAACTCCTTCGCACCGGGCAGAAAACGCACGCGGTGACTGCTCGCATCCTTGAGCGCACGCAGATCCAGCGACAGTTCGGCAGACCAGTAGTCGAGGCAATACCACTCCAGCCGGCCCTGCATGCTGGCGAAGCGCTCAAATAAATCCGGCACGATTTCTTCGGGCGACAGGCCGCGGTTGCGCGCCAGGCAACGCGGCACGAGTTCGCGCCAGAAGTAGTTGTCATAGGCCAGATCGAGGATCGTGCCATCCATGTCGAGGAGGATCGTGTCGAAGCTGCGCCAGTCGTGCATGGATCTGTTCCGGGAGACAGGGGGCCACGCGCTTGCTACGGCCGGGTGGGGATTGTACCGTCCGCGCCCATGACAACAGAACTGCAGGCGCTGCTGCCCCGCGTGCAAACCATCGCCCAGGCAGCCGGACGCGAGATCAGCCGCATCTACAGCAGCGCCTTTGCCGTGGAAACCAAGGCCGACAACTCGCCGCTGACGGCCGCGGACCGCGCTGCACACGACACCATCGCCGAGGCGCTGGCCCGGCTCACACCGGGCATCCCGCTCTGGTCGGAGGAGTCCGCCACGATTCCCTGGGAGACGCGCCGGCACTGGACAGCGTTCTGGCTGGTCGATCCGCTGGACGGCACGCGGGAATTCATCAAGCGCAACGGCGAGTTCACGGTGAATATCGCGCTGGTTCGGGAACACCGCACCGTACTCGGCGTGGTGCACGCGCCGGTGCTGGGCCGCGATTACTGCGGATATGCGGGCGGGGCTGCCTACCGCACCGATCCAGGCCAGACACCGTACGAGATAAAGGTGCGGCAACCCGCGAGCCCACCGGTACGCGTGGCCGGCAGCCGCTCGCATCGCGGCGCCAGCCTCGATGACTTTCTGGAGCGGCTGGGCGCACACGAGTTCGTGTCGATGGGCAGTTCGCTGAAGTTCTGTCTGGTGGCCGAGGGCACTGCCGATGTGTACCCGCGCCTCGGGCCAACCTCGGAGTGGGACACGGCAGCAGCCCAGGCCGTGGTCGAAGCCGCCGGCGGCCGGGTCACCGATCTGGACGGCCAACCGCTCTGTTACAACACTCGAGCCGAGGTGCTGAACCCGCACTTCGTGGCCAGTGGCGACCCGCACCGCGACTGGCTTTCCCTGCTGCACTCCCGGTAGATGGCGCGCGGCTGCTAGACTGCGGGCACATGAGCGACGACGACAACATCAACACCAATATCTTCAGCGACCTCTGGCGTCTCAAGGAACTGCGCATCGCCCATCGCGACCTAGACGCAGCCATCGCCGCCCTCGACCGCTTGGCCGGCGAAGACCAGTTGCGCATCCGGCGCCTGAAGAAAGAAAAGCTGCGCCTCAAGGACCTCATCACGCGACTCGAAAGCGCGCGGATTCCCGACCTCAACGCCTGACACCACGGCAGATGCGAGGCCGCGCCGACACGCGCCACAGCCCC
>JAHDYN010000350.1 GCA_023383735.1 Gammaproteobacteria bacterium
TGGACAAGCCGGACGTGGACCATATCGAGGGCCTGTCGCCGGCCATCTCCATCGAACAGAAGACCGCCTCGCACAACCCGCGCTCCACGGTCGGGACGGTCACCGAGATCTACGACTACCTGCGCCTGCTGTATGCCCGGGCCGGCACCCCGCGCTGCCCGACCCACGGCCGCGACCTGCTGGCCCAGACCGTGAGCCAGATGGTCGACCAGGCGCTGGCCTTGCCCGAAGGCACGCGGCTCATGCTGCTCGCGCCGGTGGTACAGGCGCGCAAGGGCGAGCACATGCAGCTGCTCGCGGAGCTGCGCACCCAGGGCTATGTGCGCGCCCGGATCGATGGCGCGATCTGCGAGCTCGACGACCCGCCGAAGCTCGACCTGCGCCGCAAACACACCATCGAAGTCGTCGTGGACCGCTTCAAGGTACGCGACGACGTCAAGCAGCGGCTTGCCGAGTCCTTCGAGACCGCACTGAAGCTGGCCGATGGCGTGGTGCGCGTGGCGCCGATGGATCCGGACACCGCCGACGCGCCAGCCGAGATGCTGTTCTCCGACCGCTTCGCCTGCCCGGTGTGCAGCTTCAGCATTGCCGAACTCGAGCCGCGCCTGTTCTCCTTCAACAACCCGGCCGGTGCCTGCGCGAGCTGCGATGGCCTGGGCGTCAAGCAGTTCTTCGATGCCGAACGCGTGGTGCGCTACCCCGACCTGAGCCTGGCCGGCGGCGCCATCCGTGGCTGGGACCGGCGCAATGCCTGGTACTTTTCCATGCTGCAGAGCCTGGCAAAGCACTACAGGTTCGACAGCGAGTTGCCCTTCAAGGAGCTGCCGGAACGCATCCGGCAGATCCTGCTTCACGGCAGCGGCGAGGAAGTCATCCAGTTCAGCTACACGACCGGCAATGGCGCCAGCATCCGCCGCAAGCACCCCTTCGAGGGCATTTTGCCCAACCTCGAACGCCGCTATCGCGAAACCGATTCCGGCATGGTGCGCGAGGAACTCGCTCGGTTTCTCAGCAGCCAGCCCTGCCCGGAATGCGCGGGCACACGCCTGAATACCGCCGCCCGCCATGTCTACGTGAGCGACAAGTCGATCGCGGCAGTGACCACGATGTCGGTGGCCCATGCGCTGGAGTTCTTCCGGAAGCTGCAGCTCGAGGGCTGGCGCGGCGAGATCGCCGCCAAGGTGGTCAAGGAAATCCAGAACCGCCTGCGCTTCCTGGCCGATGTCGGCCTCGACTACCTGTCACTGGATCGCAGCGCCGAAACCCTGTCGGGCGGCGAAGGCCAGCGCATCCGGCTCGCGAGCCAGATCGGTTCGGGGCTCGTCGGCGTCATGTATATCCTCGATGAACCGTCGATCGGCCTGCACCAGCGCGACAACCGGCGCCTGCTCGATACGCTGCTGCACCTGCGCGACCTCGGCAACACGGTGCTGGTGGTCGAGCACGATGAAGAAGCGATCGCCGCCGGCGATTACGTGGTTGATCTGGGCCCCGGTGCCGGCGTGCACGGCGGCCGGATCGTCGCCCAGGGCACCCCGGCCGAGATCATGGCCAATCCGGCCTCGATCACCGGCCAGTACCTGTCGGGACAGAAAAAGATCCCGATGCCTGCACGGCGTCAGCCGGTGGATGCGGCGCACTGGCTGAGCATCCGCGGTGCGCGCGGCAACAACCTGGCCAATATCGACGTACGCATCCCGCTCGGCGTATTCACCTGCGTGACCGGTGTGTCGGGATCCGGCAAGTCCACGCTGGTCAATGACACGCTGCTGCTCTACACGGCCCAGCAACTCAACGGCAGCAGCGAAGCGCGGCACGCGCCCTGCGATGGCATCGACGGACTCGAGTCGGTGGACCGGGTGATCGACATCAGCCAGAGTCCGATCGGCCGCACGCCGCGCTCCAACCCCGCCACCTATACCGGCGTCTTCACGCCGATCCGCGAACTGTTCGCCGCCACCCAGGAAGCCCGCTCGCGCGGTTACAAGGCCGGGCGCTTCAGCTTCAACGTCAAGGGCGGACGCTGCGAAGCCTGCCAGGGCGACGGCGTGATCCGGGTGGAGATGCACTTTCTGCCGGATGTCTATGTGGCCTGCGATGTCTGCAAGGGCAAGCGCTACAACCGCGAGACGCTCGAGATCCGTTACAAGGGCAAGACGATCAGCGACATCCTCGACATGACCGTCGAAGATGCCCAGCCCTTCTTCGCTGCTGTGCCGATGATCGCGCCCAAGCTGCAGACGCTGCTGGATGTTGGGCTCTCGTACATCCGTCTCGGCCAGAACGCGACCACCCTGTCCGGCGGCGAAGCGCAGCGGGTGAAGCTCGCCAAGGAGCTGTCGAAGCGCGCGACCGGCAACACGCTCTACATCCTCGACGAGCCGACCACCGGCCTGCATTTTCACGACATCGCGCAGCTGCTCGGCGTGCTGCAGCGGCTGCGCGACCAGGGCAATACCATCGTGGTCATCGAGCACAACCTCGAT
>JAHDYN010000351.1 GCA_023383735.1 Gammaproteobacteria bacterium
GCCCTGCTCGAAAGCGCAGCGCAGCGTACGGCGGTGGCGATGCCCTCGGCCGCACTCGATGTCGATACGCCGGCCGAGCTTGCCCGCCTGGAGCGCACGCTGGGCTAAACTGTGCGCATGGTTCAGATACGCGTCGAATACTTCGCGATCCTGCGTGAGCATGTCGGCTGCACGCACGAGGCCGTGTCCACGCCTGCGGCGACGGTCGGCGACCTGTACGCTGAACTCGACCGCCGCCATGCTTTCCCGGCAGTCGGGCGCCTGAAGGTGGCGGTGAACGACGAGTTCTGCGACTGGAGCACGCCGTTGCGGGACGGCGACTCGGTGGTATTCATCCCGCCGGTGGCCGGCGGATGAAGCGTTTCGGCTTCAGGCGCGAGAGCGTCGACCTGGTCGCATGCCGGGCACTGCTGGCCGATCCGGTGGCTGGCGCCTATGCGAGCTTCGAGGGCTGGGTGCGCAACCACAACGAGGGACGCGATGGCGTGTTGCGTCTCGAGTACGAAGGCTACGAGCAGCTGGGCGTCAAGGAGGGCGAGCGGATCATCGCCGAAGCGCTGGCCCGTTTCGACATCACCGGGGCGCAGTGCATCCACCGGCTGGGCCAGCTGGAAATCGGCGATCTGGCGGTCTGGGTTGGTGTCTCGGCGGCGCACCGGGATGCCGCTTTCGCGGCCTGTCGCTACATCATCGACGAAGTGAAACACCGCGTGCCGATCTGGAAGAAAGAACACTATGCCGACGGAAACTCCGGCTGGGTGAACTGCGAGGCCTGCGCCGCCCACGCGGGCGAGGCACCGCCGCTGCAATCATCAGGGCACCGTCACGAAGGTACCCACGCCTGAGCGCAAGGCTCAGCGGTTCTGACGCTCGCGCTGCACCAGTTCTTCGGCAACGGCCAGCAGGTCGTCGTGGCTCTTGATCTGCGGTCCGTCCGTCAGGTACTTGCCGTTGACGACGAGCAGCGGCACGCCCTTCACGCGATACCTGGTGGTGAGCTCACGGGCCCGGCGCAGCTGGCTTTCAACAGCAAAGGAACGGAAGGTCTTGTTGAAGGTCTCGGCGGATACCCCGAACTCCTCGAACATCTTCTGGATGGCCGGCTCTTCGGTCATCGGCTTGTTGTCGATATGGATGGCCTTGAACATCGCCGGGGAAATCTGTGCCCGCTTGCCCAGCGCCTCGGCGGTATAGAACACGCGCGCATGAATTTCGTTGGTCGGATTCCACATGACCGGAATGCGCACCAGGCTGACATCAGCCGGCAGTCGGCGCTCCCAGTCGGCAATCACCGGTTCCAGGTTGTAGCAGTGACCGCAGCCATACCAGAACACCTCGGCGATTTCGATATTGCCGGCCGCGCTGCTGCCGCCCTGCGCTGAACTCAGGGTGGAGTAGTAATCGCCTTCCTTGTACTGCCAGTTGGTCTTCTGCGTCGCTGGCGGCGTGGCCGCCGGCAGCACGATATCCCTGGCCGGCAGCGGTGATTGCGCTGCGGCGTCAATCGTTTCATCGACCGATCCAGCAACGGCTTCGGCGGTGGGCGCATCCTGTGCAGCCGGCTCGGCAACCGGTGCGGCGATGGGCGCAGCGCTTTCCGCCGGCGGGTTGGCAGAGGCGCCAGCGGGGGTCTGGTTTTCCGGTGCCTTGCCGCAGGCGCCGAGCAGCGCCAGCAGGGTGACGATCAGGACAGGGCGAAAGTGCTTCATGGCGCGATCTCCGGGAAAGCGGGCAGCGGCCTAGGGATGCAGGCCCTGCGCATAGGCGGCGACGGCCTGGATTTCTTCATCGGTCAGCCGGGCCGTGACGATACGCATCATCTGGCTGTCGCCATCGGTGGCGCGCTGCTTGCTGCGATAGGCGAGCAGCTGGTTGCTGGAGTAGGTGGCATGCTGACCGGCAATCGCAGGCCAGCCTGCAGCCGTGTTGCCCTGGCCAGCGGGGCCATGGCAGGCGCCACAGGCGGGTACGCCGCTGGTCTTGTTGCCGCCCCGGAACAGGCGTTCGCCGCTGCTGACCAGCGCCGGATCGGCGGTCTTGCCGGCGAGCTTCTGCGAGGCATACCAGGCGGCGAGATCCTGCATGTCCTGGTCGGTGAGCGCAGCGGCCTGGGCGTTCATCAGCACGTTCTGCCGGCTGCCGTCCTTGAAGGACTGCATGGCCTTGATCAGATAGTTCTCGTTCTGCCCCGCGAGACTCGGCCACTCCGGATTGAAGCTGTTGCCATCGACACCATGGCAGGCTGCGCAGACGATCGCGCGGGCCTGGCCGGCTTCAGCCGAACCCCCGGCATGTGCCGGCGAGAGCAGCAGCAGGCTGGCGGCGAGCGTGCCGGCACAGCCCAGGAAGTGACGCAGGGAAAGCCTTCGACGCAGGGTTTTTGCGGTGTCCATAAGCTTGTTCTACAAGGAAAATCAGGGGCGAGTCACGTGCTAGACTCGGGCAGCGCCGCATTGTACACGAAAATATTCTGGCTCCAT
>JAHDYN010000352.1 GCA_023383735.1 Gammaproteobacteria bacterium
GATCTGCGCCATGCGATCCACGTTGGAGGCCCGGTCGCTGATGATCAGCAGATTGGAGGGCGGGTGTGCTGCCAGATGGCCATATTGCGGAATCAGCGGCCGCAGTATGGGCACGAGCTGGGCAGCCGCAACATTCTGTACGGTGATGACCCGTGTCACGATGTCATCGGGTCGCCGACCGCCGCCGGTTTCAAGTTCGGCGCCCGGCATCTGTCTGGCGTTGGCGTCGGGCAGGATCTTGATGACATCGCCAGCCGGCACGGCCACAAAGCCATAGACGGAGAGTATCGACAGGAAGGCTTCGTAGAAGGCCTCCGGGCTCATTGGCGCCACCGATAGCATGGTGACCTGCGCCTTGACCCGGGGGTCGAGGATGAAGTTCTTGCCGGTTACTTCCCCCACTGCCTCGATAACCTGGCGGATATCGGCATCCTTGTAGTTCGGCGTGATGGTGGTCCCGGTTGCTGCATGCAGCGCCGCAGTGCCTGCAAGGCAGAGCGACAGCGCCAGGGCGGCGAGCCAGGAACCATGGGCGGCTGAATGTTTGTAGCGCATCACTGGGTGGCTCCGCCCGCCGGGCTGACCTGATCCATGTTGAGCGACAGAACCTGGGGCTGGCCGTCGCGTTCCAGCGTGACGGTGACCTGGGTGGCGCCGCCGAGGCTGCGGAAGACTTCTGTTCCCTGGGCCGGATTATTCAAGACTACACCATTGATTTCCGTGATGAGATCGCCGGCACGCAAACCCAGCGCGGCAAACTGCTGGCGGTTGGGTCCGGGGTAGATTCGATAGCCTTTCAACTGCCCGTTTGGCATGAACGGCTGCGGACGTACCACTTCAAGAAACCCGGCGGTGTTTTGTGCAACGAATTCCTCGACTTCAGCCTGTACTGCAGGGAAGCGCGGTGTATTGAATGTCGCGGCCGGAGCCACGCCACCGCCGGTGGCGCGCGGCAGGCGGAGAACCTCCAGCTGTCCGGCACGGCTCAATATGACCAGGTCGGGCTGGATTTTCTGCAGCGTGGCACCGCCCGGCAAGGGCATTTCGGCGAAGTAGACTTTTTCGGTACCGCTGTTGTCGGCAATGATGGCATGGGCAACCTTCGGGTCGTCAGCCGTGATGGTTGCGCGCAGCTGCAGGCTCAGACCGGTATCCGGAGCCGTCAGTGCTGCATCGCTGCTGATCGCTGGTGCTTCGCGTGACACCTCGCCGAACAGGTGTGCCGCGCCGATGCTCGCGTAGTCGCTCTGGCTGACGGCCACCGGAGAAGTGGATTGCCGCAAGACCGGTGGCATCCAGGGCGGGTTTTCCGCGACGGGGTAAAGCAGCCAGACCAGCCTGGCCAGGTACCAGCCGAGCAACAGGACGGCAAGGATCGAGACCCACGCCGGCAGGCGATCGACGGTCAGCGCGGCGAGCTGTGCCGGGCTTTGACTGCTCCAGCGATTGAGTGTTGCCTGTATGCTCAGCATGCTGCCTGATCCAGTCTGTTGCGGGGCGTGAAATGCACCGCGCCAGGGCTGAAAAGCCTCGTAAAGTCATGGAGATTCAGCATAATGTTTTACTGTGCGGCGAGCACGCCAATAAAGCAACCTCCGGGTCTGTGGATTGCGACCGGATTGGCGTCCTGCCGCAGTGCTTCCGTGGGCGTGGTCATGGAAATCCACTGTACTGGCCGTGTACGAATAAAGCGGTATCCTCGACACTCAAGGTTTTGCCGAGAAAGACGACTTAAGCAATGAACGAGCCGGGCGACAACGACACTGGCGACAGGGATTTCCGGCGACGGGCCGACGATGGGCGCGGGCTTGCAGTCGAAGAAGCGCGCCCCAAGCTCAAGCGACCGCCGCTATACAGGGTGCTGCTGCTGAATGACGACTACACGCCGATGGAGTTTGTGGTGGATGTACTCGAGCGGATATTCGCGATGGATCGCCAGAAGGCCACCCGGGTGATGCTGGAAGTGCATACCCGGGGCAAGGGCATCTGTGGTGTATTTACCTACGAGATTGCCGAGACCAAGGTTGCGCAGGTCGGCGCCTACGCCCAGCAGCATCAGCATCCGCTACTCTGCACGCTCGAGGAGACCTGAGTCATCATGTTGAGCAACGAACTCGAAGTCTGCCTGAACGAGGCTTTCCAGCAGGCCCGCACGCGGCGCCATGAGTACATGACTGTCGAGCACCTTTTGCTGGCGGTGGCGGCCGTTCCCTCGGTCAGTGAAATCCTCAAGGGTTGTGGTGCGGACATGGCGCGCCTGTGCCGGGATCTGGAGCAGTTCATAGAAGAATCGACGCCGCGGATCGCGGAGGGCAGCGATCTGGATGTGCAGCCGACCCTGGGCTTCCAGCGGGTATTGCAGCGCGCGGTGTTTCATGTGCAGTCCAGCGGAAAAAAGGAAGTGCGCGGCGAAAACATCCTGGTTGCGATCTTCGGCGAGAAGCAGTCCCACGCCGTCTATCTGCTCGGGCTCCAGG
>JAHDYN010000353.1 GCA_023383735.1 Gammaproteobacteria bacterium
ATGTCGTCTTGATCATCACACTCAACCAGTACCGTCGTGGGGCCGGTCAGTCGCGCCCTGCCCTGCAGTCGCTGGTCATCCGGGAGTTTTGTAGTGCTCTTTACAGCGCCTTCAACGAAGCGATCGCGCTCCGCGCGCACCCGGCCGAACACGACTGGCGCGTCCACGGACATTGCTCCGGTGGAAATGCCAAAGACCCCTGCGGTTGCAACCTGGTATGCCCGGTCTGCTGCGGCAATCAGGAGCTTGGATGGCATACAACCCACTCGTGCACATGTTGTGCCATAGGGGCCAGACTCCACCAGCATCCAGCTGCGCCCGGACTTGCGCACCTCGGCAACCGCATTCAGGCCGGCCGTACCAGCGCCTATAACCACGACATCTACTACACGCCTTGCTCTGGACATTGCCATTATTCATCCCTGTTGTTGATCAGCGCCCCCGCCCGACAATAGCTGCACGGAGGCGGGGCAAATCGATCACGTAACGATAGCAGCGTGGCACCTGGCAAAGTTGCTGCGATCCGGCGGGATGCGTGCGGTTTTCTGCGCCCGCAACACCACTCTGCTAGTCTTCGTAAAAGTGCAGCTCTGCAGATGACCCATAACCCAGGAGCTCGAACATGGGCCACTACAATATTGCCGTCATAGTCGGCAGCCTCCGCAAGGATTCGATCAATCGCAAACTGGCAAACGCCGTGATCAAGCTGGCGCCATCGGACTTCTCGTTCAAACAGCTCGAGATTGGCGATTTGCCACTCTACGATCAGGATGACGATGGACACCAGGCTCCAGCCGTCAAGCGCCTGAAGGAAGAAATCGCCGCTGCCGGAGGGCTGTTGTTTGTCACGCCGGAATACAACCGCTCAATACCGGGAGTGCTCAAGAACGCCATTGACCACGCGTCACGCCCCTACGGCCAGAACGCGTGGGCGGGCAAGCCGGCCGGGGTACTGGGCGCGTCGATTGGTGCCATCGGCACTGCCCTGGCGCAACAGCATTTGCGCAATGTTCTCGCCTACCTGGACGTACCCACGCTTGGCCAGCCGGAAGCCTTCATCCATGCAAGGGATGGGCTATTTGATGGTGCCGGCAACATCGGGCCTGACAGCAAGGCCTTTCTCCAGGGCTGGATGGATCGATATGTCGCGTGGGTGAAGATGCACGTTGGCTGATGCTGATAAAGGAGCTTCCATGAACAACTCCGACAAAAACACTCTTGCCGGTTCGACAACCGGCTCTGGCGCGCCGGTCGCGAGCGATCGCAACTCGCTGACGATCGGTGCCAACGGCCCTATCGTCCTGCACGATGTGCATTTCCTGGAGCAGATGGCACACTTCAACCGCGAAAAGGTGCCCGAGCGCCAGCCACACGCCAAGGGTTCGGGCGCCTTCGGTGTGCTGCAGATCACGGCCGACGTCTCGAAGTACACCAGGGCCGCATTGTTCCAGAAGGGCACATCGACAGAGTTGCTGGCGCGCTTTTCCACCGTGGCCGGTGAGGCGGGCAGCCCCGACACCTGGCGCGACGTGCGTGGCTTCTCATTAAAGTTCTACACCACGGACGGCAACTACGACCTGGTGGGCAACAACACGCCGGTATTCTTCGTGCGCGACCCGATGAAGTTCCCGCATTTCATCCGCAGCCAGAAGCGCCTGCCCGACTCCGGCCTGCGGGACAACCACATGCAGTGGGACTTCTGGACCAGCAATCCGGAGACCGCGCATCAGGTTACCTACCTCATGGGCGAGCGCGGCCTGCCGCGCAACTGGCGGCAGATGAACGGCTACGGCTCGCACACCTACATGTGGATCAATGCATCCGGCGAGAAGTTCTGGGTGAAGTACCACTTCCACACCAGGCAGGGCATGGCTTTCTTCAGCAGCGCAGAAGCCGCCACCATGGCCGGACAGGACGCCGATTTCCACCGCCGCGACCTGTTCGAGGCCATCGCCGCCGGCAAGTATCCGGAGTGGACCCTGTCGGTCCAGGTGATGCCCTACAGCGACGCGCCAAACTACCGCTTCAACCCGTTCGATCTGACCAAGACCTGGTCACACAAGGACTATCCGCTGATCAAGGTCGGCACGATGACGCTGAACCGCAACCCCGAGAACTTCTTTGCCCAGATCGAGCAGGCAGCGTTTTCCCCGGGCAACACGGTGCCGGGCATCGGCCTGTCGCCGGACAAAATGCTATTGGGCCGGGCGTTCGCCTACGCCGATGCCCAGCGCAACCGAATTGGCACCAACTTCCACCAGCTGCCGGTGAACCAGCCGAAGGTGCCCGTCAACAGCTACATGTTCGACGGTCAGATGGCCTACCAGCACAGCGGCAGCGCACCGGTCTACGCACCCAACAGCGGTGACCGGCCATGGGCCGACACCACGGGCCCGGCGACCGATGGCTGGGAAGCCGACGGCGCGATGGTGCGCAGTGCCTATACGCTGCACGCTGAAGACGACGACT
>JAHDYN010000354.1 GCA_023383735.1 Gammaproteobacteria bacterium
TCATCCCGTCCATCGTCAAGCTCGCCGAACTCGACAGCGTGGTCGATGTCTGGGATGGCGATGCGATCCTGATGGCGCAGTCGCTTGCGCACCGGCTGGGACTCGGGCTCGGCATTTCGTCGGGCGCCAACATCATCGGCGCGATGAAGCTGGTCGAGGAAATGGGCCCTGATGCGGTTGTGGTTACCGTGCTGTGCGACTGCAACAAGAAGTACCTGTCGACGGCGCTTGCCAACGTCGAGCCGCCGCAGGAAGGCTACATCACGCCACAGGTGCGGCTGCAGTCCTTCGCCAGCGTACGCTGAGGGAGGTTGCGGCCTTCGCGTCAGGCAGTCGTCACGTCCTCGTAGATCTCGTGCGAGTGCGACGGCAGCAGGTGCGGAAACAGCTGTGCGGCGCGGGCTTTCGATGCGCCGCGCGAGAAGGCAATCCGGTCGGCAACGCTGTCCCACTTTTCAACGATGACGAACTGCACACCCTGCGGGCCGTCTTCGTGATGGGGATGGGCGGCGAGCTCTGCAGCCGGCGTGACGCGGCGAACCTCGGCCTCGACCGTACCCGGCCGGGCGCGATAGACGTTGCGACCGTGAAAGCCTTTGGCCTCGCGCATCAGCGGCTCGAGGTCCTGATAGAACTTCGACACCTCAAGCTCGTGGCCGGGCTTGGCCAGCAACGTAGCGATATAGGTCACCATCTCGATTCTTCTCCGACTGGGCACGCCCTGCGGCGCGCTGTTTTTTGTGGACAGAAAGTGGGATCCTGTCTGCAACCATGCAAAATTGCAAGCTGGCTGGCATTCAGGAGTAAGGTCATTGCGAGACAAGCTGCTGCTGCTCAAACCCGACTTCATGGACCAGAACCAGGGCCCCTGCTATTGCCCGGCCTGCGCCACCATCGAGGGCCTGCTCGGCTTCTATCCCCGGCTGCGTGAGGTACTGGAGATCGCCTACCTGGACTTCGCCCGCCCGCGCGCTGCGGTGATTGCCGAGATCGGTGCGGAAAACCAGGGTCTGCCGGCACTGGTGTTGTACGCGCCGGCTCCGGCCGAAGCGCTGCGCGGCCTCGACGTCAGGGAGTGGAACGGGCGGCGTTTTCTGAAAAGTCCGATCGATATCGGTCGCTATCTGGCGCGCACGCAGGGCATCGGCGAACCGCACTGAACTGTGGGAGCGGCTTCAGCCGCGATTCATATAGCCAAAGGGTCGCGCCTGAAGGCGCTCCTACGACTGATCGTCGAAGCGTCGCGTGATGTCTGCGTAGGCGTCGATGCGCCGGTCGCGCAGGAACGGCCAACCGATCCGGAAAGCTTCGATCTCCTCCAGATCGAGTTCCAGTTCGATGATGGCCTCGGCATCCGCGGGGCCTCGCGCAAGCACGCGGCCATCCGGAGCCACCGCAAAGCTCTGCCCCCAGAACTCGATGCCACCCTCACCTGCCGGATCGGGCTCAAAGCCGGTGCGGTTGATGGCCAGCACGAAACAGCCGTTGGCGATCGCGTGTGCGCGCTGCGCGGTTTCCCAGGCCGAATGCTGGCGTTCACCGACGCGCGCTTTTTCCTCGGGATGCCAGCCGATGGCGGTCGGATAGACGAGGATCTCCGCACCCTTCAGGGCCGTCAGCCGTGCCGCCTCCGGATACCACTGGTCCCAGCAGACCAGCACACCCAGCCTTGCAGCTTCCGTGGCAAATACCTTGAAGCCCAGATCACCCGGCGTGAAATAGTATTTTTCGTAGTAGCGCGGATCATCGGGGATGTGCATCTTGCGGTACTTGCCCGCGTACCCCCTGCGCCCGTCGAGCACTGCCGCCGTATTGTGATACAGGCCGGCGGTGCGCCGCTCGAAGAGGCTGATGACGATGGCCGCATCGAACTCCGCTGCCAGCGCCGTGAATGCCTCGGTGGCCGGACCCGGTATGGACTCGGCCAGCGCAAAATGCGCGCTGTCTTCGCTCTGGCAGAAGTAGCGGCTCTGGAACAGCTCCGGCAGGCAGATCAGCTTCGCCCCGTTCTGCGCGGCCTTGCGCGCCATCTCCAGCGCACGGGCAAGATTTGCCTGCGGCTCGGCCGCACAGCGCATCTGGATCAAGGCCACAGCCAACTGCCGTGCACTCATCCCTGCGCCCTCTCCCGACCGGCCGGCTGCGCGCTGCTGCGCGCGTCACAGTAGGTCGTGCCATGGAAACAGGCCACGTACTGCGCAAGGATCTCCATGCCCATGCTGGGCCGTACCTGGCCCGCATCGATTTTCCGCTTGACGATATCGCTCATGCGGCGGCTGAGATCGTTCGGGAAATACTGCACCTGGGCCAGCATCTCGTGCACCGTTGCGCCGGGGATCACCCGCTCGATCCAGAAATTGTCCGGCTCTTCGGCATCGGCATACACGTGCACTTCGGGTACCCGGCCGAACAGGTTGTGCGTGTCGCCCATGATGTCCTGATAGGCGCCCATCAGGA
>JAHDYN010000355.1:0-1018 GCA_023383735.1 Gammaproteobacteria bacterium
TTTTCTGTGGAAGAGCTTTTCCGAATCTGATCACTTCGTTGAGAAATTCCCCGTTGAGGAATTTCTCCTGTTTCGCACGGCATCTATCGCTGCCGTGGGGACGGGAAGGGCCAGACGCTGGGAGGGAAGGGGAGCGGTGGGCTTGCCGAGAAGTTTCAGACTAGCACGCCGTTCTCGCCGTCAAGGGCTGCGCGACCTGGCGGTCGCTGGCGTCCTGCGGCCGTCTCCGACCCCTGACCGCTTGCGCTGCGGCGTGCCCCTCCGGTCGCGGGCAATCCCGCCCGCACAGGAGATTTCCATGCGCGACAGCAATCAGATCAACAAGGGCTCAGAGCCGGAACTGGCCATCCGGGACGACAACGGGCAGTGGCGGCCGGCCACGGCCCCGGAGATTCTCTCAGCCGCCCGGCGGGCGCTGCGGGTTCGGCGAGGGACGGCGTTCACGTCACCGGCGGTTACCGGAGACTTTCTGCGCTTGAAGCTGGGCACGCTGGAACACGAAGTGTTTGCGGTCATCTTCCTGGACAATCGGCACCGGCTGATCGAGTTCCGGGAGCTGTTCCGGGGCACCATCGACAACACCACGGTGTACCCGCGGGAAGTGGCCAAGGAGGCCCTGGCGCTTAACGCAGCCGCGGTCATCCTGGCGCACAACCACCCGTCCGGGGTCGCTGAGCCGAGCGATGCCGACCGGCTGATCACCCGGCGAGTCCGAGACGCACTCGAGCTGCTCGACGTGCGACTCCTCGATCACCTGGTCGTGGGCGGGGAAGACGTGGTGTCACTGGCCTCTCGCGGGTTGCTCTAACTCGCGCCGACAGGGCGCTCCGCTGCCGAGGGCGGGGCGCCCTCAATGGCGAATCGCCAGTGATAATCGGTGGTACTCGCGACTTCTTGAAAACCTCCGATTCGACCGCATGTACCGTATGGGCGACTTCGCCCGACAAGTGTCGAATGGCAACGGAGATCACATGAGCAAGAGTACGAGAAATTCGGGAAGCAGCTGGACACCGACGCA
>JAHDYN010000355.1:1028-2456 GCA_023383735.1 Gammaproteobacteria bacterium
ACAACGCGAACTGCGGACGCTGGCGCGGGGGAACACCCCGACCCGCGTCATCGGTCTCAAACTGGGCCGAACAGAGTCAGCGGTTCGCACCAAGGCGGCAGCACTTGGTGTGTCCTTGAAGCCGACCAACCAGAGTCCGTACAACCGGACGAAGTAGCGCGGGCGCACGTGACTGGGCGCAGTAATCAGGGTTAGTCAATGCTGCTGTCGGCAGTGCCTGCCTCGTGAGCATCGGTTGGATACCCGAGGCGCTGCTGCGGGCCGTGAGCGCGAATGCGGTCGGTCACCGCGCCGCTCTTAAAGACATCCAGAGGGACGCAGAGCATCCCTTGCGCCACGCGTTCGAATTGGCGCTAGCTGCCGCGCCGGCCGCGGATCTGGAAGCACTGGTGACCGACCCGGAATGGTCCCGGATACCGCGGTCCGCTGCGGGCGACGAGCGGGCCGCACGCGGCGAGATACTCACACGAGCAGTCGGCGAAGTTCTCTATGGCCGGCGTGCTGCGGCGCTGTGCCAATCTGCCGGGCGGCCGCCCCCCTACGACCATCCTGCCTTGACCGACGTGGCGTTTGACAACGATCGCCTGGTGCCGCTGAACACCTTCACGGCACGCTTCAGCGGTCTGTCTCGCCAAGGATTTGTATTTGCGCTCGCCATCCCGCTGCGCGGCGAGAACTCGAGTGCCCCGTCGCTGCAGGCGCTGTGCGGCCTGACGAGCCAATGCCGTATCCGGGTTCGCCCGGATCCATTGATGATTGCCCCGGAGGCGGGTTACCGATCACTGCTGCAGAAAATGCAGGTCTTCGGTCGCGGGCTCGACTGGACGCGCATTGCTGAGTTGAAGGATGAGGAATGCGCCCGGTGGATGCCTGATGAACTGACGGGTGCCGACACTCACTACACTGACCTTGTCTGGCGACGCCGCGGTGACGAAATGCATTTCGAGTGTGAGGAAATTCCCGCCCAAGCGGACTGGCGGCCAGCGCGATATTTTCATGCCATCTATCTGCCCGCGCAGACAACCTTTTGCCACGCCGACGCCGCCGTGCGGTTCTACACGGCAGCGGAACTGGCATTGCGACAGCAGCGGCATTTGAAAGATATCGACAAGGTCGGAACGCGCATCAAGCTGTTTCGTGTCGACGGCGATCTGCACCGGCAAGACTTTGCCACGTTGCTCACCAGCGCGTTCGTTTGGAACAATGACCTCCGGCGCTACGCGTCGATGGAGCGAGACTTCGATGTCGAGTGGTCATCGGTCCGCTCATCCCCGATCTAATAGACGTCTCGGCAGTTCGGGGTCAGGGCGCAGAACCGGCCGTCATGCTGACGGCGGCAAGCCCCTGAGGTGATGACAGCGGTGCTCGCCCCTTATGTCAAACCACAGAATCTAGTGTCTTTGTGCCGATTTGGTTCAGGCCGGTGTT
>JAHDYN010000356.1 GCA_023383735.1 Gammaproteobacteria bacterium
AGCTTGCCCGTCTCCGGACAGCGCGCGAAGGCGACGGCCGGACACCCGGTGAGTTCCCGGAGCCGGCTGGCCACCAGACCGACGATGCCGGGATGCCAGCTCTCGTCGAAGAGACAGACGGCCGGCTCTGTCGCAGTGGCCCGGGTACCGAGACCATCGAGCAGCGCCTCGGCCTCGCCCTCCATCTGTTGTTGCAGCGCGCGACGCTCCTTGTTGAGTGCGTCGAGCCGGGTTGCGAGCGTTTCGGCCGTTGCGGCATCGCCGGCCAGCAGGCAGTCGATGCCGATCGTCATGTCCTCGAGCCGGCCGGCGGCATTCAGGCGCGGTGCAATGGCAAAGCCGAGATCTGCACTGCGGGCTGCTTGCATGTCGCGCCCGGCCACCCGGAACAGGGCATCGATACCGGGTCGGCTTCGTCCCGCACACATGCGGCGCAGGCCCTCGGCCACCAGAATGCGGTTGTTGAAGTCCAGCGGCACCAGATCCGCCACCGTGCCGAGCGCCACCAGATCGAGGCAGTCGGTCACGGCCTCACGCGCGAGGCCCGCCGGGATGATGCCGAGCTCGGCAAGGCGCTTGCCGGTCGCTGCCATCAGGTAGAAGGCCACGCCCACACCGCACAGCGCCGGACTGCCAAAGACCGCACCGGGCAGATTGGGATTCACGATCAGCGCATCATCGGGCAACACCGGACCGGCCAGGTGATGGTCGGTGATCAGCACCTCCATGCCCAGTTCGCGCGCACGCTGCACGCCCTCGATGCTGGTGATGCCGTTGTCGACCGTCATCAGCAGAGCGGGCCTGCGCGTGGCAGCCAGTTCGGCAATGGCTGGCGAGAGGCCATAGCCATAACTGAATCGGTCAGGCACCAGGAAATCCGGCGCCGTGAACCCGAATGCGCGCAGGCAGGACACACTCAGCGCAGTGGCAGTGGCGCCATCGACATCGAAATCACCGACCACCAGCACGCGCTCGCCACGCTGGTGCGCGTCGGCCAGCCGCTCGGCTACGGCCTGCACGCCCGGCAGACTGCTGACCGGAATCAGTTGCGCCAGCTGCGGCTGGAGTTGCGTGGAGCCGACCTGCCGCGCAGCCAGCACGCGGCGCAACACCGGATGCAGCCCGGCCGGCAAGGCGGCACTGAGGGACGCGGCAACGCTGCGAACACGAATCGCCGTGTTATCTTCGTCTGCAAAACGGGGATGACGCATGCAACTCGATGCCGAACCGGGTTCGGGAAATTATATACAGTCGGTCACCGCCGAAATGGTGCGGATCAACGGCCAGTCTTTTCGCTGCCACGTGATCGTCAGTGCCGGGCGCATCATTACCGACTGGGAGCCGCGCCCGATCGCCGAACTGCGGGTGGAGGATTTTCAGGCGGCAATCGACGACCAGCCGGAAACAATCCTGTTTGGCACTGGCGCAAAGCACCGCTTTGTCAGCAATTTCCTGCTCACGGCGATCATGTCGCAGGGCATCGGCTTCGAAGTGATGGGTACGGCGGCGGCCTGTCGCACCTACAACCTGCTGCTCGGCGAAGGCCGGCGCGTGGTCGCGGCCCTGCTGCTGCCGGAACCGGGCTGAGCGGTTCAGCGCGCCGGCAACTGGCTCAGCGGATCCACCGGCTGCCCGGTGCGACGAATCTCGAAATGCAGCATCGCGCGGCGCGTGGCTCCGCCAGGCATCGGCCCCTCGCCCATCAGCGCGATCTGCTGGCCCGCACTCACCTTCTCGCCTTCCGAGACCATCCGCGCCCGGTTATAGCCGTAGGCCGTCAGCCAGTTGTCGCTGTGCTTGATGATCAGCAACTCGCCGTAACCGATCAGGCCGCTGCCCGAGTACACGACCTGCCCGGCCGCGGCAGCCCGCACCGGGTCACCCACCCGCCCGCCGATCTGTATGCCTGAAGCGGTGAGTGGCGATTCACCGTAGCGGCTCAACACCACACCGGAAACCGGCCACTGCCAGCGTGGCGGCGCCTCGACGGCGACTTGCGGCGCACCCGGCGATGGCACGGCAGTGCCCGGCGGCGACAGACGCAGTCGCTGGTTCACGTAGATGAGCGTACCGTCGCCGAGCCTGTTCCAGGCCGCGAGCTGTTTTACGCTCAATCCATAACGACGGGCGATCGAGTACAGCGTTTCGCCGCTGCGGACGGTGTGATATTGCGGGCGTGAGCCCGGCTGTACCGGGGAAGTCGGGGAAGCGCCGCGCCCCGTGGTCGACCCGCTGCCACGGTCGGCCGTGCCGCAGGCGGTCAGGCCCAACACCAGGAACAGGATGCAAAGCAGCTGGCGGGTCACCCCATGCCTTCAACCAGCGGCACAAAGGACACCGAGCCCAGCAGTTCGCGCTGCAGGCCATCGGGCGTGCGCGTGACACGCAGCAGTTCCTGCTGACCTGCCGGGCCCACCGGGATGACCAGGCGCCCGCCGGGCGCAAGCTGCTCC
>JAHDYN010000357.1 GCA_023383735.1 Gammaproteobacteria bacterium
CGGGCTGCCAACCCTTCCGTTGACTTCTGGTCGAGTGCAGCCAGTTCGCGATAAGTCGCCGTCGCCTCTGCCGTCCGCCCCGTGGCAGCATAACGACGTCCGAGTGCCTGTCGGAGTTGCAGGTCGGCAGGCCGCTCAATGATGAACGCCTTCAGCGTGGTCTCGGCCAGTGCGGGGCTGCGCGCATTGGCAAGGAACTGCACCAGGCTCAGCCGGAGGTTCACGTCATCCGGCTGCCGCGCGACCATGTCGCGCATCAGCTTCTCGGCTTCGTCGGTGCGGCCTTGCTGCAGGTAGTGACTGGTCAGCTGCAGCGGGAAATCCCGTTCCTCGGGGTAGTCCCTGACCAGCGCCTGCAACTCGTGTTCCACGGCCTCCGGTTCGGTACGGTCGTCGAGCAGGCCAAGACGCACTCGCCGCAGCGCCTGGGTCTTGCCCGACTCCGCCTTGCTGATGAACTCGTCGACAGTATTCCGCGCCAGTTTCGGGTCGCTACGTGCAATCACCATGACCTTGAGGACGATCGCATCAAGGTTGTTCGGATCCTTGCTGATGACCGCATCCAGCAGTCGCATGCCCTCTTCGTAGCGCTGTTGCTGGAATTCGAGCCGGGCCTGGAGCAGCCGTACTTCGGCATCTTCAGGCGCGATGGCAGCGGCGGCTTCAGCGTACTTCGCCGCCTCGTCCCAGGACCGGGCGTAGAAGAACAGGGTGCCGAGCTTGAGCTGCGCCTGCAGGTGGTCCGGCGCGGAGTCAACGGCAACCAGGAGGTTGCTGACGACCTCGCGCAGATTGCCTTCCTTTTCATGGATCTCTGCCATCAGGAAGCGGGCATCGGCGCTCTTGGGGTCGATCTGGGCAGCATTCTGGGCCTGCAGCAAGGCTGCCTTCATGTTCCCGGCCTCGTAGTACTGACGGGCCTCGGCGACGAAATCAGCGGCGCGTTCTTCCGGTGTGGCGCAGGCGGTGACAATTGCGGTGACGGCCAGCACCATGAACAGCGGTCGTCTGAAGTCCAGCATGAATTGCGTCCCCCGGCTCTGAGCTGTGGTCGATTGTCCGTGAAAACGCCGGGCAGGGGCAGAGTCGGGGTGCGCAATCTGCAGAAAAAGAAAACCCGCCAGAAGGCGGGTTTTCCGTTCCGGGTGTCCCCGGGATATCTACAGAGGCTCAGCTCCGGTTGCGAAACCGGCGGATGCCGAGTGCGCCCAGCGCCGAACCGAGCAGCCACAGGGTGGCAGGTGCCGGTACGGCGGCGGCAGTGAAATAACCGCTGGTCCACGAGTTGCAGGTGGCGCTGTAGCTGCCGGTCCCGGTGGTGTTGTCGCCACAACGTGTGGTGCCGAAGACCCGGTAGTCTTCGACATTGAAGCCTTCAATCGCAATCACATTGCCGACGGAATTGGTGGAGACCTTGAGGAGCAGCTGGTCCCAGCCCACATCTTCGGCAGCACCGCGCTCACCGCCCACCACGCAGCCACCACTGACCGCACAAGCACCATTCACGCCCAGATACGGCGCGAGGGACACCTGGCTGTCACGGCAATCGTGGGACTCGGCGCCGGTGGCCGACTTCGAGTCGATGCAGGCGAGGTTGGTCACCGTGCCGACCGTCTTGGCACCGAAGTTGCTCTCCAGGCTGCCAAGGCCGGCGGTCGTGGTGCCGTTCCAGAAGTTTTCCGTGGTCGGGAAGGAGTGGCCGCACTCAACAGAGCCGAAGGCCGCACCCAGGCAGTTCCCTGCCTGGCTGAAGGTCAGCAAGGTCGGAAAGCCTGCCGAGCCGATCACGTAATCAAAGCCACCGGAACCGTTGGCTGTCACGCTGCTGGCGGCCGTCGCCGACAGCACCTGCGTCATGCTGTCGTACTTGTCGACCACCGAGGAGCCGTAGCTGCGCACGATGGCACCGCCTTGCGGTGAGGTAAGCGTCAGGGAGAAGCTGATCAGGTCGTCGGCACCGAAGCCGTTGTCGTTGTCGTTGATGCTTACGGTGCCGGTGATCTTCTGCTGGATCTTGCCGTCGTCGAAGGTGGGCACATAGAGCGTCCTGGCCAGACCGACGTCCGTGGTCTGAAAGGCTGCCGGCGTGGCGAGTGAATCGTAGTAGGCGATGTGCTCATAGGGACCGGTGGGATCGCCAAACGGGTCATTGCCACCCGCTGCCGGGCCACCGTTGTACATGCAGTTTTCACCGTTACCGACTGCATTGGTCAGGGCCTGCAGGCAGGTCTCCTGGGTAATACCCATGCTGCCGATGATGCCGGTTCCTTTCGTGAGCGCCAGTGCGGGTGTGGCAAACCCCAACGCGCCGATTGCAGCGGTCACTGCAATGGATCCGATTAATCGCTTCATTTCATTCCCCTGGGTAGTAGTTGTTATTCGGGTGTTCTTGGCGGCATTCTTTGCGCCGCTTTGGACACAAGCTAAACCTATGCGGCACTCTGTGC
>JAHDYN010000358.1 GCA_023383735.1 Gammaproteobacteria bacterium
ACCTGCGAGCCGAACACGCTGCCCTTGAAGTTGCCATCGACCAGCGTGTGCACCAGTTCTTCGGGCAGTTCATGCACCTCGTAACGCGAGGTGGCATGACCGGCGTTGTTGATCCAGAAGTCGACCCGACCAAGACGTGCGACGGCAAGATCCCACAGCGCCTGCACATCGGCCTTGCGGGTGACGTCGCAGGTGGTGCCCGCCACCTTGGCCGGTCCCGTCGCGGCCAGCTCGCTGACCGCCTTGTCCACATCGGCCTGCCTGCGGCTGGACACCACGACGTTGTGCCCGCGCTTTAGAAACTCGACGGCGAGCCCGCGCCCGATGCCGCGCGTGCTGCCGGTGATGACTACGTTTGCCATGTGGAGGGCTTCCGGCAGTCGTTCCGGATCTGCGCCAGGTGCTTTGCGGTGATCTGCTCCCACTCCATCTTCATCCAGGGGCTGAAGCGTTCCGGGGTGGCGGCAATCTCGCGGCTCAGCTCGTCCGGCGTCAGCCAGCGTATCGCGGCGATTTCCAGCGGGTCGGTGCTGATGTTGCCGGTGGCGTAGCCCGCATAGACGTGGCACAGCTCGTGTTCGGAGCCGACGCTGCCGAAGGCGGCCTGGTAGCGGAACTTGTACAGGAAGCTGAGGCGGCAATCGAGCTGCAGCTCTTCCCGCACGCGGCGTTGGGCGGCGGCCTCGGTGCGCTCGCCTGGTCGCGGGTGGCTGCAGCAGCTGTTGGACCAGTAACCTGGCCACAGCATCTTGCCGGCTGCGCGTTCCTGGATCAGTACCCTGCCGTCTGCATCGAACAGAAACACCGAGAAAGCGCGATGCAGGGTGCCGTCGCCCAGATGGCATTCGGTTTTCGGCAAGGTGCCGATCTCGCGGTCGGCCTCGTCGACCAGGATCAGCAGATCCTCGCTCACGGCAGCCCGGGCCAGCCCGCTCATGATCGGTTGCCTGCCTTGACCACCAGGGTACGGAATCCCTGGCGCTCGATGGCAGCCTGGACGTCGCTGCTGTTGTCGCCGCACAGCGCGATCATCGCGCCGCCGCCGCCGCCGCCGGTCAGCTTGGCGCCGGCGGCACCGGCATTGCGCGCGACGCCGATCAGTCGCTCGAGTTCCGGACTGGAAACCTGCAGTGCATTCAGCAGGCCCTGGTTGATGTTCATGAGGTCACCGAGCGTGGCGATGTCGTTGTCCTGGATTGCCGATACGGCCTGCAGCACCAGCGCATCGATGTCGTCGAAGATCTTTTCGTAGAGTCGCGGGTTGCGTTGCCGTGCTTCGGCGACGTTGGCCACGGTACGCGCGGTGAGGCCCTCGTTGTGCGTCATGCCGACGATCAGGTTGAGGGGCGCAGGGATGTTCAGTGTCTCGATCAAGGGGGGTGTGCCGCGACGGTAGACCAGCGGCCTGCCGAAGGTCGCCATCGTGTTGTCGATGCCGCTGGGCTGGCCGTGCGCGATCTGCTCCGACAGGAATGCCAGTTCGTTGACCTCGGTGTCGTCGAGCCCCAGCCGGAAGTGCAGGTCCAGCGCGCGGACGATGGCCACCGCCAGCGCAGCCGAGCCGCCGAGTCCCATGCCGCGCGGCACGTCGGGCGATACCTCGATGCGCAGCTTGCGGTTGGCGAGACCGAGCTTGTCGAGAATCGCGCCGGCTGCACGCTCGAAGGAGCGGCGCTGCTCGGCCGGCTTGGCCAGCTGGTATTCGACGCCCCAGCGCGGGATCAGCAGTTCGACGCCGCGCTCACCATCCTCCACGACGGCGCGGATGGTCAGCGGCACCGGCAAGGCAAGGGCATGGCGGCCATGTACCACGGCGTGCTCGCCGAGCAGGATGACCTTGCCATGGCCGATGCCGACGCCGGCTTCCGGTTCACGCCGGCCGGCAACGCCGGTGGCGGGTCGTGGCTGACGGATTTCGGCCAGGATCTGCTCGGCCTTCCACACCTTGATTTCGCCGCTCTGGAGCACACGCTCCAGGACTTCGTTGAAGAGTTCCGGCGGCGTACCGGCCGCCTTGACCACGCTGCGTGCATGCAGCGTCATGTGGCCGGTCTGGATGCCATCGGTGGCGAGCGCACGCAGCGCGGCGAAATTCTGCGCCAGGCCCACCGCTGCCATCACCTCGGCGAGCTCGGTGGCGGTCTCGGCGCCGAGCAGGCGCAGGTTCATCGCCACGCCGGGATTGGATTCGAGAGGGCCGCCGACGATGCCGACCTTCATCGGCATCTCGATGCGCCCGCAGAGGTTGCCGGCCTCGTCCTTCCACCACTCGGTGAGCGAGCCATAACGCCCGTGACGTGCCGCATAGGCGTGCGCGCCGGCTTCGATGGCGCGCCAGTCGTTGCCGGTGGCAAGTGCCACGGCATCGACGCCGTTCATGATGCCCTTGTTGTGCGTCGCCGCCCGGTCGGGATCGGCGTGGGCGAAGTCGGCGGCGATGATGATGC
>JAHDYN010000359.1 GCA_023383735.1 Gammaproteobacteria bacterium
CACGGCGGCCGTGCTGCGCGTCAAGCAGCAGCAGGTGCTGCTGGAGAAGGACAACACGCTGCGCCGTTCGATACGTCTGCGCAACCCCTACGTGGATCCCATGAGCCTGCTGCAGATCGATCTGTTGCGCCGCTGGCGCCAGACCGGCGATGAGGTGCTGTTCAAGGCGCTGACCGCGAGCGTCAACGGCATCGCGCGGGGCCTGCAGGATTCCGGATGAAGGCGGTCTTCCCGGACTTCGACTCGATCGGGCCGGCTGACCTGGACCTGTCGGCGCTGCATGCCACGCTGCCAGAAATCAGGCTGTTTGGCAGCAGCACGGCGGCGGAGGTCCGCGAGCGAATCGCCGGCTGCGAGATCCTGATCGTCAACAAGGTGCATCTCGACCGCAAGCTGCTCGCCGCAAACCCCTCGCTGCGGCTGGTCTGCCTGGCTGCCACCGGCAGCGACAACATCGACCTCCACGCAGCCCGCGAACTCGGCATCACCGTTTGCAACATCCGTAACTACTGCACGGCGTCGGTGGTGCAGCACGTGTTCGGCATGCTGCTCAGCCTCAACCTGCACCTCGACGAATACCGCCGGCTGCTTGCCGATGGCAGCTGGCAGCGCAGCGCGCACTTCTGCCTGCTCGATCATCCGGTCCGCGAACTGGCGGGACGCACATTCGGCATTGTCGGCTACGGCGAGCTGGGCCGGGCCGTGGCGCAAACGGCCCGGGCTTTCGGCATGCGGGTGCTGGTCAGCCACTCGCTGCGGCCGGATGCGGCTCTGCAGAACCTGCCGGCTGATGACCCGCCGGTGGAGCGCATGACGCTGCCCGGGCTGCTGGCAGTTTCCGATGTGCTGTCCCTGCATTGCCCGCTGACGCCGGACACGCGCCACCTGATCAATGCGGAAAGCCTGCGCCTGATGCGCGCCGATGCAGTGCTCATCAACACCGCTCGCGGGGCGCTGGTCGACGAAAGTGCGCTGCTGGAAGCGCTGCGCGCTGGCCGCCTCGGCGGCGCCGGCATCGATGTGCTGGCAGAGGAGCCGCCAGCCAGCGGGAATCCGCTGCTGGAGGTCCGGCTGCCGAATCTGCTCGTCACGCCGCACATCGCCTGGGCTGCGCGCGAGGCCAGACAGCGTGCGCTGGATCAGGTGGTGGCGAACGTCCGGGCGTTCCTGAATGGTCAGGCCTGCAACACGCTGAGCTGATCCGCCGCACGGCGCCGGACGATCGGGTAGGCTGCGACAAATCGCCACGGGGGACACGCCGCCATGCTGTCGGGACTTTTTCTCAGCTACGCTGTCATTCACTTGCTGGTCTGGTTGTGGGGCTGGCGCCTCTGGGCGCAAACCGGCCGCCCGACCGCGCTGCTGCTCGTGCTGGTTGCCTCCACCCTGCTCTTCTATGACAACCTGCGCATAGGCCTGGGTCGCTTCATCGGCCAGGGCGAGCTGCTCTACGCGCTGAGCGTGCCGGCCTTTGCCTGGCATTGGTCGATGCTGCCGCTGCTGGTGATTGCAGCCGGTGCGCTGGCCCGGCTGGCGGGGCTCCGCTGGGCGCAAAACCGGCTGGTGATGGGCGCCTTCTGTGTGGCGGCGGTGCTGCTCAGCGCGCTGGACATCCCGAGCATCTTCAGCATGCAGCTCTACCCGGCCTGCCTCGCCGATACCCTGCGCTATTCGACGCGGGTCACCGAAGCACAGCTCTGCGCCGGCTCGGCGCTGGTCATCAGCACCGGCCCCGGACCGCTGGTGGCGATCGTCACCAACATCGTGGTCCTCGTGCTCGGCATCGCCCTGTGGATCCAGCGCGGCTGGCCGTGGCTCACGGTCGGTGCGGGGCTGATGTTCATTGCCGCAGGTGCCTTTGCCAGTTCGGACTGGTCACTGCCCATCGCCAACTTCGGCGAGATCTGCTTCACGCTCGGCTACATCACCACCTGTGCGCACTTCGCGCGCCAGCGCCTGCACGGCCGCCTATGACTGGGCCGACTTCAGCGCCGCGATGCGTTCCGGCAATGGCGGATGGGTCATGAACAGCTTGCCGAAACGGGCCGCACCACCCGAGATGCCGAAGGCCTGCATGCCTTCGGGCAGGGGCGTCGGCGAACTGGCCTGCTGCAGGCGTTCGAGTGCGGCGACCATGCTGTTGCGGCCGGCGAGACGCGCACCACCCGCATCGGCACGGAATTCGCGCTGACGCGAGAACCAGGCCACGATCATGCTGGCCAGCAGGCCCAGCACCAGCTGCGCAACGATCACCGTGATGAAAAAGCCGGGGCCATTGTCCCGCTCGCTGCGGAATATGACCTGATCGACAAAGCGCCCGATCAGTCGCGACAGGAAGATCACGAAGGTGTTCACTACCCCCTGGATCAGGGTCAGCGTCACCATGTCGCCATTGGCCACGTGCGAGATCTCGT
>JAHDYN010000360.1 GCA_023383735.1 Gammaproteobacteria bacterium
ATCTTCCTTGGAGATCGGGTGATACAGGATGTCGTACCAGATCTCCTGCTGGTAGGTGCCCGAAGTCTGCACCGCCAGCGTGCCGCCCAGCGCCGGCCATTCATAGCGCGCCAGCGCACTGACATTGAAGTCAGGTGCACCGACCATGTCGCGATCACGCACCGAAGCCCCGTCGATGGTCGGAATGTCCTCGGCGGTGGCCTCCATCACGCCCATGCCGAGCTGCAGGGTCAGGCCGTCCATGGGTCGGCTCTCGATCTCGAGCTCGGCGCCATACACCTCGGCATCCGCATTGAAGATCACCTGGTTCAGGATCAGCCACTGGAAGGTCTGGAAGTCCTGATAGTCGTAGTAGAAGAGCGAGGCATTCAGACGCGTGGTGCCGTTGAGAACGGTGGACTTCAGGCCCAGCTCATAGGCGTCCAGGGTTTCCGAGTCGAAGGGGATGGTTTCGACGGGGTTGTTGCCGAAGACCTGCGTGGTATCGAGGAAGCCGTTGTTGAAGCCGGCCGACTTCTTGCCACGCGAGTAGGAGCCGTAAAGCAGCATGTCATCCGTGGCCTGCCAGTTGAGCTGCAGGCGGCCGGTGACGTAATCGTCATCCTGTCGGGCAAGGCTGCCGACCGACCCGGTGTTGAACAGGATCATGTGGTCAGCAGTCGGGCGCGACGGACTGATCGGCGTGGGCGCCGGATTGAAGCAGCCCGCAGCCGGCGGATCAGGCTCCGTGCTGCAGAATGCGGTAATGCCCGAGTAGTCGATATTCTCGAAATCCAGCGTCTTTTCCTCATCGGTCCAGCGCAGGCCGGCGATCACGGTCCAGTTCTCGGCGAGGTCATACTCGACCTGACCGAACAGGTCCCAGGAATCGGTGTCCTGCGTGTATCGGGCATCCATCTGCACGAAGCCGATCGCATCGGTGTTCAGCTGATAGTGACCATCCACCTCGTTGTCGAAGTAGTAGACACCGGCCAGCCAGCGCATGCGATCCAGCTCACCCGCGACGCGCAGCTCCTGGCTCAGGGTATCGGTCTCGGCCTCGAAGGTGGGCGCGATGAAAGACCGGTTCTGCTCGGGCGGAATCGGTGGCGGCGTATAGGGCGGCATCAGGAAGGGGTTCATGTCGGCATCTTCCTGCTGCAGGCGCTTGACGTTCGTGTAGGCAGTGATGGAAGTCACGTCGAGTCCGCCGACCTTCCAGTTGATGTTGGCCTGGAGTCCCTCGTTCTTCACCCGCACCGAGCCGGGGCGATCGTAGTCTCCGGCCCAGGGATCGCCGTCCGTATCGGCATAACCAAAGGCATCGCAACCCGGACAGGAGCCCCAGAAGTCTTCATCTGCCGGCAACGGCAGGCTGGTGTTGCCGTCCGCGCTGGGCTTGGTGGACTGATGCTGCCACGCGCCGACTGCCGTGCTGTTTCGCGAGTAGTTGCCGCTCAACAGGATTTCAAGGTCATCGGTAGGCGCGATCAGCAGTTGCGCGCGGCCCGCGATGGAGTCGGTGGCGTTGTAGTCCTGCACCCCCACGACCCGGTTGTCGGTCCAGCCATCGTTCTCGTCGTAACCCACCGACAAGCGGCCCATCACGCCATCGGTCAGCGCGCCGCCGATTGCACCCTCGATCTTCCGCTGGTTGTAGTCGCCGTACATCACGTCGGCATAGGCATCGAACTCAGCGCTCGGCCGCTTGGTGACGTAGTGGATCACGCCGCCGGTGGAGTTGCGCCCGAACAGCGCGCCCTGCGGACCACGCAGCACTTCGATCCGCTCGATGTCGAACAGCTGCAGCGCCAGACCGCCCATCGCCGGCTTGTAGACATCGTCTACATAGACGGCCACCGGGTTTTCCTGCGCATCGGCAAAGTCATTGAGGCCGACACCACGCAGGAAAAAGTTGATCTGGCTGGACTCGCCCTGGGGCACCGTGTAGTTGAGGTTCGGCGTCATCTGCGCAACGTCGACGGTGTTCTCGAAGCCCATGTTGCGAACCTGCTCGTCGCTGAAGGCCGTCACCGAAATGCCGACTTCCTGCAGGTTCTGCTCGCGCCGCTGGGCGGTGACCACCACCTCTTCGAGCGCGGCCTGGGCCACGCCTCCGGTGAAAGCCGCCAGCACACCCAGTGCCGTGGCCAGCGACGGCGTGATCGATCGGTATTTCAACATGGCAGTTCCCCCTGCAATTTTCCGGAATGGCGCTAACACTAGGTAATCGGGAGCCGATTGTCTATTCGCCGAGCCATGGCCCCCAGAGCTTCTTCTTCATCTCGTCCCACGACGTCCCGTCATCGCCGGCCGGCTGGTACCGGCAACCGGGATGCTCGATGGCCGGCCTTGTCCAGGTGCCGCGATCAACGAGACGCTGGATATTGGCCCGGTAGATTTCGTCCACCTCGGCATGGGACTTCGGCTCGTC
>JAHDYN010000361.1 GCA_023383735.1 Gammaproteobacteria bacterium
CCGTCGAGCTTGCCGTTCAGCTCGGGCAAGACGAGGCCCACAGCTGCCGCGGCACCGGTCTTGGTCGGGATCATCGACATGGTCGCCGAGCGCGCGCGCCGCAGATCCTCGTGATAGACGTCCGTCAGCACCTGGTCGTTCGTATAGGCATGGATGGTGGTCATCAGGCCGTTCACCAGGCCGATCTTGTCGTGCAGGGGCTTGACCAGCGGTGCCAGGCAGTTGGTCGTGCAGGAGGCGTTCGAGATGACGGTGTGCGAGGCCTTGAGCGACTTGTGGTTGACGCCATACACGATGGTCGCATCGACATCCTTGCCGCCCGGAGCCGAGATCACGACCTTTTTGGCGCCGGCCTGCAGGTGGGCGCCGGATTTTTCCTTGCTGGCAAAGAAGCCGGTGCACTCGAGCACCACGTCCACGCCCAGTTCAGCCCAGGGAAGCTCGGCCGGATTGCGCTTGGCCAGCACGCGGATCTTGTCGCCATTGACGATCATGTAATCGCCTTCCACGGCAACGGTGCCCGGGAACTTGCCGTGCGCGGTGTCGTATTTGGTCAGGTGTGCGTTGGTTTTTGCATCACCCAGATCGTTGATCGCGACGATGGAAATCTCGCCGATGCGCTTCGACTCATACAACGCACGCAGCACATTGCGGCCGATTCGGCCATAGCCATTGATGGCAACTTTGACGGGCATCAGATGCACTCCTTGAAAATTCAGCTGGCCAGCAGCTCCAGCGCGAGCTTCTCGACATGCTCGGGCGTGAAGCCGAAATGGCGGAACAGTTCCGGGGCCGGCGCCGACTTGCCGAAGGTATCCAGGCCACAGACCCGGCCGGCCGAACCGGTCCAACGATACCAGCCGTCACTGACCCCGGCCTCGATGGCCACACGCCGGCCAACCGCCGCCGGCAGCACCGACTCGCGATACGCCGCATCCTGGGCGGCAAATACCGTCGTCGAAGGCATGGACACGACACGCACGCCGTGTCCTTTGGCGCCAAGCAGCTCTGCCGCGGCCAGCGCCAGCGCCACTTCGGAACCGGTGGCGATCAGGATCAGGTCGATCTTCGCCGCATCGCGCAGCACATAGGCACCGCGGCGGATGGCCGCGATCTGTGCGGCGGTGCGTGGCTGTGCCGGCAGCGCCTGGCGCGTCAGCACGAGGCTGGTCGGCCCCCTGTCCCGCTCGATCGCGTCCTGCCATGCCACGGCCGTTTCGACCGCATCGCAGGGCCGCCACACACACATGTTGGGGATCAGCCGCAGGCTGGCCGTGTGCTCGACGGGCTGATGCGTAGGGCCATCCTCGCCGAGGCCGATGGAGTCGTGCGTGAACACATGTATGACCCGGATTTCCATCAGCGCGGCCATGCGCAGCGCGTTGCGCGAGTAATCCGAAAACGTCAGAAAGGTGCCGCCAAAGGGCAGCAGGCCGCCATGCAGCGCGATGCCGTTCATCGCGGCCGCCATGCCGAATTCACGCACGCCCCAGGAAATATAGTTGCCGGCGACATGGCCGGGCTTGATGGTCACGGCGGTCTTCACGCGGGTGAGGTTGGAGCCCGTCAGGTCGGCAGAGCCGCCGAGGAGTTCGGGCAGTGCCGGCGCGAAGGCATTGAGCGCGTCTTCGGAAGACTTGCGCGTGGCCTTGGCCGCAGTCTCCGTGGCGATTTTTGCGATCGCTGCCTCGGCATGCGTTGACCAGCCGGCCGGCAGCTTGCCGGCCATGCGCCGGCTGAACTCGCCGGCCAGTTCCGGATATTCACGGCCATACGCGGCAAAGAGTTCGCGCCATTCCTGCTCGAGTCGTGCACCGGCCGGGCGCGCATCCCATGCCGAACTGACAGCGGCCGGAATCTCGAAAGGCGGAAAATCCCAGCCCAGGTTCTTGCGTGCCGCAGCCACTTCCTCGGCGCCCAGCGCCTCGCCGTGCACTTTTTCGGTACCTTGCCGGTTCGGCGCACCGAAGCCGATGATGGTCTTGCAGCAGACCAGCGTCGGCCGGCCCGCATCCGCACGCGCCGCCTCGATCGCCGCGCGTATCGCGGCCGGATCGTGCCCGTCCACGTCACGGATCACCTGCCAGCCATAGGCCTCGAAGCGTCCGGGGGTGTCGTCGCCGAACCAGGCCTGCACATGGCCATCGATCGAAATGCCGTTGTCGTCGTAAAGACAGATCAGTTTGCCGAGGCCCAGCGTGCCGGCCAGCGAACAGGCCTCATGCGACACGCCTTCCATGAGACAACCGTCGCCGAGAAACACATAGGTATGGTGATCGACGACGGGATAACCGGGGCGATTGAACTCCGCCGCCAGCAGCTGCTCGGCAAGCGCCATGCCCACCGCATTGGCCACACCCTGGCCCAGCGGACCGGTGGTGGTTTCGATGCCGAGCTGCAGGTCCCGTTCC
>JAHDYN010000362.1 GCA_023383735.1 Gammaproteobacteria bacterium
TAGCGGTCCGGATCGCAACCGCTCCACCGGCTGTCCGGACCGGTGCCGCCATCGGCAGCGCTGCCGCAATAGCGCATCGGCGTACCGCCCGGAACGCCGGGCCTGAAGATCGCCCGTGGATAGACGAGGCTGGCCGGGTCATCCGACAGCCATTCCGCATGCTCGACGATGAACTCCACCCCCGCCTCGCGCCCGCGGGCTTCAAGCTCGCGGCGCAGCGCTTCGTGATGCGCCAGCGTCAGCCGCTGCGCCGGGTCCACCCCGCCGATCCGCGCATACTCGAAGGCATACTTGCTGATCTCCTTCGGCGCATTGCCAAAGCGCAGAACCTGAGGCCAGACCTGCGGGTTCCAGATCACGTTCCTGTAAACGACGCTGTTGGGATCATAGGAAAATATCTGCAGCGTGGATTCCCATGAACTGCGCTGACTGGCCGTATCGTTGCCACCGTGCGAGACGTACACCACGCCGACACGGCGCGCTGGCAGGTCGCTTGTCGCACATGCGCTGACCAGCAGGGAAATGATCGCGATTGCGCAGAGCCTGCGCCACAGGCCGTCAGATCCGGTTGTCACCCGTCGTCCTCCGCTCCACTGCCGACATGCGGGCGTGCCCCGTCCCGCTGCAGCCGCTGATGCAACGCCTGCACCTCCCGGTTGAGGGCGGCGCATTTTTTTCAGCGCTTGCTGACGCTGACCGCCTGTGCGCGATTCGGGTTCTGCAGGGCTGCAAAGATCGCCGGCGGCGAATGGTGCGACTCGGTGACGATCACACCGGCGTCGTGGAGCGCATCCTGGACCGCAGCTGCAATCGAGTGCAGCGGCGCACCGCCGCCCTCGCCCATGCCCTTCGCGCCATTGTAGCTGAAGGGTGATGGCGTCTGGATGCTGCCGTAGGCGATGTCTGGAATGTTCAGCGAGGTGATCGGGCAGTAGTCGCTGAAGGTGCTGGTGAGCAGGTTGCCGCCCTCGTCGTAGTTGAAGCTTTCCATCAGCGCGGCACCGATGCCATGACTGGTGGCGCCATGCACCTGGCCGGCGACGATTTTCGGGTTGATGACGGTGCCGCAATCATCCACTGCCGCATAAGCGAGGATCTGCGCGCGGCACGTCTCGCGACTGATCTCGATCACCGCGATGTGCAGCTGGGCGGCATAGGTCAGGGTGAGGTTGCCAAACTTGCGCTTCGTGTCCGGCACACTGAACGGCGGGCGGTAAACGTGACGGATATTGAGCGTCACGTCCGCCAGGCTTCCGTCCAGCATGGCGTTGTTGTTGTTGATGACATTGCTCAGCTGCCAGTAACCAACCGACTTGTCGGTGCCGCGGACGCGCACCTCGGGGCCCTGCGCACCGGTACCGAACTCCAGCTTGTCTTCCGGCACCTTGAGCAGGAAGGCGGCCAGCTTGCGCATCTCGGCCTTCATCTTCTGGCAGGCGCCGTGCACGGCGGACAGGCCGGTGACGGCAAACTGGCTGGCATAGGTGCCCGAGTGGCCGACGTAGGTATTCCAGGCCGTATCGAAGCCTGGCCGCACCTGCACCACGGCGGGATCGATGCCGAACTCATCGGCCACCACCTGCGAGGTTGCGGTTTCATGCCCCTGGCCGGAGGGGCCGGTGCCGAGACAGATCACCAGCGCACCATCGAAATCGAGGCGCATGGTGCAGACCTCGGCATTGCCCGAAAACGGCAGGTGCGGATTCATGATCTGCGCCTGGCCGAAATTGTTGGTGCCGGAATCGAGGGTCGTGCCGATGCCGATGCCGATCAGCCGGCCTTCGGCACGCGCGGAGACCCGCAGCTTCTGCCACTTGTCCCAGTCGACCAGCTGCTTGGCCTTGGCCAGCATCGCCGGATAGTCGCCAGAATCGTAGACACAGCCGTTCGGCGTCTCATAGGGGAATTCGGTGATGTAGTTGCGCAGGCGCATCTCGTCTGCCGGGATGCGCAGTTCATGGGCACAGATATCGACGATGCGCTCCATGAACCAGAGATGCTGCATCCGCGAGTAACCGCGGTTCGGCACTGCCGGGCACTTGTTGGTCACGGTCTGCGTGAAATCGATGCGGATATTGCGCAGCTTGCAGGTCGCCGGCAGCACCTGCGACCAGATCACGCAACCCAGCGGCTCATAGCGCGTGTAGGCGCCGCAGTCATCGATGTGCCGGGAACGGATCGCGGTGATCACGCCATCCTTGTCGAGTGCAACCTCGGTATCGAGGAAGGTCCGTTCATTGCCGTGCCCGCTGCCGAGCAGGTGCTCGGTACGCAGCTCCGCCCACTTGACCCGCCGGCCGCCGGCCTTCTTCGATGCCAGCGCCGCGAGCGCCATGTAGACGTAGTTCCCGATCTTGTTGCCGAAGCTGCCGCCGATATCGTGGGTGCGGATGCGCACCTGATCGACC
>JAHDYN010000363.1 GCA_023383735.1 Gammaproteobacteria bacterium
GCGTGATCTGCGGCACAAGCGCCCGCCGGCTGGGCGTGCATGATCATGGCGGTATCGTGTTCGACGAGTTCGTGGGCCAGTGGCTCGTGCTGGCGGTCACACCGCACACGCTGGCCTGGTATGCGCTGGCATTTGTGCTGTTCCGTTTCATGGATATCTGGAAGCCCTGGCCGATTCGGGAGGCTGATCACAGATTGCAGGGCGGTACGGGAATTATGCTCGATGACGTTCTGGCGGCCGGGTATGCGGCATTGGTCGTCGGGGGAGTACAGCTGCTGCCGCTGGCATGAGTTCTTCAGGTCCTGTCCGCATGGTTCAACTTCCGAGACCGAGTGTTGCGCCAGCCGCCTCGGCGGAGGTTCCGGACAAGATCGGCAAATACCCGATCATCAAGGTTGCCGGCAAGGGCACGACCGGCACCATCTATCTCTCGCACGATCCCTATTTTCGCCGTGATGTCGCGATCAAGGTCTATGCGACCGCCACGGATGATGATGCGCAGCGGGCCAGGATCGCCCGCAAGATGTTCTTCAACGAAGCGCATATGGTCGGCATGCTCCAGCACCCCAATATCCTGCCGATCTACGACGCGGGTGAGGAGGACGGCAAGTACTACGTCGTGATGGAGCACGTGCAGCGGGCCCGGACGCTCGAAGCCTACTGCCGGCCCGACAACCTGCTGCACATCGAGGATGTGGTGAAGATCATCTTCAAGTGCGCAAAGGCGCTGCACTACGCGCACAAGCGCGGCGTCATTCACCGCGACATCAAGCCCAGCAACATCATGCTGACCAACGACAATGATGTGCGCATCATCGACTTCGGCATCGCCATCCTGCTCGACGCGGATATCTCGCGCATCGAGGGTATCGCCGGTTCACCCAGTTACATGTCGCCTGAACAGGTGCAGGGCTTCGACATCACGCCGGCCTCCGATCTCTACTCGCTCGGTGCCGTGATGTACGAGCTGCTGACCGGATTCCGGCCATTCCGCGGCAGCAGCCTGTCAAAGCTGCTGAACCAGATCGTCTATGCCACTCCGCCGCCCATCCATACGCTGCGACTCGGTGTGCCGGATGAACTGGAGGAAGTCGTTGCGGTGGCCCTGCAGAAGGACCCGGCCCGGCGCTATGCCAACGGCGGGGAGTTCGGCGCACGGCTGACGCGCGTCTATCAGCAGCTCAAGGCGCAGTGGGACGGCATCGATCGTAACGAGCACTTCGATACGCTTCGGCGACTGTCGTTCTTTCACGATTTCTCGCAGGCCGAGATCCATGACCTGCTGCGTGCAAGCGAGTGGCGCGAGTACATGGCCGGTGACGAGATCATCCGTGAAGGCACTGCCGATGATCGCTTCTATGTGATTGTCAGCGGTCGTGTTTCCGTGGAGAGCAATGGGCGCGAGCTGGGCATGCTGAACAGCGGCGACTGTTTTGGTGAAACCGGCTATGTGTCCGGTGCCCGCAGCACCGCCAGTTTCCGTGCGCAGGATGCGGTTACCGTGCTGTCGGTCAGTTCGACGATCCTCGAGCAGGTATCCACCGAGTGCCAGTTGCGCTTCAACAAGGTGTTTTTGCGTACCCTGATCCGGCGTCTGCAGGGCGCGAACAACCACACCGATCCTGCCGTCTGAGTTGCGCCGTCAGTCGGCGTCCGCTTCCTCGTCGGGACTGGCGAAGTCTTTCAGTTCCGCGCCCATCAGCTGCTGCACGCGATGCTCCGCATCCTTGAGCGCCAGCTGGCACTCGCGGCTCAGGCGTACGCCGCGTTCGAATTCCTTGAGGGATTTTTCCAGCGCCAGATCGCCGGATTCGAGCTGCTCGACGATGGTTTCGAGTTCGGCCAGGGATTTCTCCAGGTCCGGAAGTTTGCGGCGCGTTGAATTCATGTGGACACTGGCCAGCGGACAGGGGATAAGGTTAAGGTTTGCATATGCTCCGGCGGGCGGTCAAACGACTGACTGCCCCGGTTGACAGGAGCACACCGGACTTCCTAGAATTTAGAACCAGTCTAAAACAGTGCGCGCCGGGGCATTCCGGTGCGCAGGCATGAACTCAATAAAGGGAGAAACACATGAACCTCAAGGGCAGCAAGACGGAAGACAACCTCAAGGCCGCATTTGCCGGCGAATCCCAGGCCAACCGCCGTTATCTGTATTTCGCAGGCAAGGCCGATGTCGAAGGTTTCAACGACGTGGCCGCGGTGTTCCGCTCCACGGCTGAAGGCGAGACCGGCCATGCCCACGGCCATCTCGATTATCTGAAGGCTGTCGGCGATCCGGCCACGGGCCTGCCGATCGGCTCGACCGCCGAGAACCTCAAGGCGGCAATCGCCGGCGAGACGCACGAATACACCGACATGTACCCGGGCATGGCCAAGTCGGCACGCGACGAAGGCTTCCGCGAG
>JAHDYN010000364.1 GCA_023383735.1 Gammaproteobacteria bacterium
GCGGCCGTCGCCGAGGATGAGTTGTACCTGGTCGCCTGGTGTGCTGTCGGGCACCAACGTGCCGGCCGTGCCGGCAGCGCGCTGAAAATAGTCGGCCAGACTGGTATAGCGCCAGTCTTCCTGGTTGCTGTCGGGCAGGCCGCGATCGGTCAATACGCCGAGCGCCGAATCGCGGAGGTCGACAAGCCAGGCGAGTTGCGGTATGGCATCCCTGTTGCGCTGACAGGCGTCGCGCCAGATCGAACTGACTTCGGCGTTCATCGGGTTGTTTGCGACTGATCTCTCGCCGCAGCCACCGTCTGATCATAACCCTCCGCTTCGAGTTCGAGCGCCAGGGACTTGTCGCCGGTCCGGATGATCCGCCCGCCAGCCAGTACATGCACGAAGTCGGGTTGTATGTAGTCGAGCAGACGCTGGTAGTGCGTTACCAGCATGAATGCACGGTCCGGGCCCCGCAGGCTGTTCACGCCGTTGGCGACGACTTTCAGCGCATCAATGTCGAGTCCCGAGTCGGTCTCGTCGAGTATCCCCAGCACCGGTTCAAGCACCGCCATCTGGAAGATCTCGTTGCGCTTCTTCTCACCGCCGGAAAAGCCCTCGTTGACGCCCCGGTTGAGAAAGCTCTCGTTCATCTGCATCAGCTTGGCTTTTTCCCTGACCAGACGAAGAAACTGCGCCGCATCGATCTCGGCTTCGCCGTGCGCCTTGCGGCGGGAATTCAGGGCTGCGCGCAGCAGATAGACATTGCTGACGCCGGGGACTTCAACCGGATACTGGAAGCCGAGGAAAAGCCCGGCCCGGGCGCGTTCCTCCGGCTCCATGGCGAGCAGGTTCTGGTCACGGAAGATCACCGAACCGGAGGTGATCGTATAGCCCTCGCGACCCGCCAGTACATGGGCGAGCGTGCTCTTGCCCGAGCCGTTTGGTCCCATGATGGCGTGAACTTCGCCGGGCCTTACCACGAGGTTCATGCCAGTCAGGATTTCCCGACCGGCGACGGTGACCCGCAGGTCGTTGATGGTCAGTAGTGGCGCTGATTGCACGGGTGACAAACGCAGCCGGGTCAGCCGACTGCGCCCTCCAGGCTGACGTTGAGAAGGTTCTGTGCCTCGACGGCAAATTCCATCGGCAGTTCACGAAATACCTGCTTGCAGAAGCCGTTGACGATCAGGTTGACGGCGTCCTCCTGTGACAGGCCGCGCTGCCGGCAGTAGAACAGCTGGTCATCACCGATCTTCGAGGTGGTGGCTTCGTGTTCGACGATTGCAGCAGGGTGCCGTATTTCCATGTACGGAAAGGTATGTGCAGCGGAGCGGCTGCCCATCAGCAGCGAATCGCACTGGGTGAAGTTGCGCGCACCCTCGGCCGTGGGCAGCACCTTGACGAGCCCCCGGTAGGCGCTTTGCGAGCGCCCGGCGGCTATGCCCTTCGAGACGATGGTGCTGCGGGTATTACGGCCGATGTGGATCATCTTGGTGCCGGTATCGGCCTGCTGCAGATTGTTGGTCACGGCCACCGAGTAGAACTCACCGACCGAGTTTTCGCCGCGCAAGATGCAGCTGGGGTATTTCCAGGTGATCGCTGAACCGGCCTCGACCTGTGTCCATGAAATCTTCGAGTTGGCGCCACGGCAGTCGCCGCGTTTGGTGACGAAGTTGTAGATCCCGCCACGGCCTTCCTCGTCGCCGGGATACCAGTTCTGGACCGTCGAGTATTTGATTGTCGAGTCTTTCAGCGCCACCAGTTCGACGACAGCGGCATGCAGCTGGTTCTCGTCACGCTGTGGTGCCGTGCATCCCTCCAGATAGCTGACGTGGCTGCCTTCCTCGGCGATGATCAGTGTGCGCTCGAACTGGCCGGTCTTGGCCTGGTTGATGCGGAAGTACGTGGACAGTTCCATCGGGCAGCGCACGCCCTTCGGGATATAAACGAAGGAGCCATCGGTGAACATGGCCGAGTTCAGCGCGGCGAAATAGTTGTCGCGATAGGGCACGACGGTGCCCAGGTATTTCCGGACCAGTTCGGGATGCTCTCTGGCCGCTTCGGAGAAGGAGCAGAAGATCACACCGGCCGAGGCCAGTTTGTCCCTGAATGTAGTGGTAACCGATACGCTGTCGAACACTGCATCGACAGCGACACCGGCCAGCCGGGCCCGCTCGTGCAGGGGCACGCCGAGTTTCTCGTAGGTGGCGAGCAGCTTCGGATCGACTTCGTCCAGGGACTTGAGGCCTGGCGTTTTGCGCGGCGCCGAATAGTAGGAGATGTCCTGGTACTCGATCGGCGGATAGTGCACCCGGGCCCAGGTCGGTTCGCGCATCGTCAACCAGTGGCGGTAGGCCTAGAGCCGCCACTCGAGCAGGAAGCCCGGTTCATCCTTCTTGAGGGAAATAAACCTG
>JAHDYN010000365.1 GCA_023383735.1 Gammaproteobacteria bacterium
GATTCGCTCAGTCACGACAGGGGCACGGTGGCGCTGGTGACCGGCGCGGCGAAGGGTATCGGTGCGGCCTGTGCGGCGACGCTGGCCCGGCATGGGGCCAGCGTGATCGTTGCCGATATCGACGAACCGGCCGGATGTATGGTCGTCGATGCGATCGTCAAGCAGGGTGGTGTTGCCGCGTTCATGGCGCTCGACGTTACCGATGAGGCGCAATGGCAGGCAACGGTAGACACCATCGTTGACCGCTACGGCGGCCTGGATGTGCTGGTCAACAATGCCGGCATCGCCGTGGTGCACACGCTGCTGGAGACCACGCTGGAGGAATGGCGGCGCGTGCATGCCGTCAATCTCGACAGCGTGTTCATGGGCAGCAAGTGCGCGGTCGAGGTGATGCGACCGGGTGGCCGCAGCGGACGCGGCGGCTCCATCATCAACCTGTCGTCGGTTGGCGGCATCATCGGTGCGGAAGGCCTGACTTCCTATTGCTCGGCCAAGGGTGGGGTGCGCCTGTTCAGCAAGAGCGTGGCGGTTGAATGTGGCCGAGCCGGTTACGGTATCCGCGTGAACTCGATCCATCCGGGCAATACCGACACGCCGATGTTCCGCCAGGAACTCGAGGACATGCGCCGCAAGGGCGTGGTTGCCAGCACCGCAGAAGCCCTGAAGTTCTACATGGACATGCAGGTGCTGCCGGAGATCGGCCAGCCGGAGGATATCGCGGCGATGGTGCTGTTTCTTGCGTCTGATTCGGCACGCTTCATTACCGGCGCCGAATTCGTCGTCGATGGCGGCCTGACCGCGCAATAGGAACAGCAGCATGTCCGCCAACGCTCATTCAGCTGCGACGCCTTCCGCCATGCTGCTTGCCTGTCTGCTCTATCCGGTGGGCCCGGCCGCCATCATCCTGATGCCGATGATCGTCGGTGGTCTGATCGACAGCTATCAGTTCAGTGAACAGCAGGCCGGCAACATCGCCGCGCTCGAAGGCCTGGGCCTGATGTTGGCCTCGGTGGTCGCTGCCGCCTGGATACGCCGGGTCTCCTGGGTCAAGGCGCTGATGGTGGCCTTTCTCGCCAATGCTGCGCTGAATGCGCTCAGTGCGAATATGGACGGCTATGTGCCGCTGCTGATACTGCGTTGCCTGACCGGGTTTGCCGGCGGCAGCGTGTTTGCCGTGACCGTTGCCGCGCTCGGCGATCAGCGCGAGCCGGACCGCGCCTTTGGTTTTGCACAGGCCATGCAGGGCGTGATGATGCTGGGCGGATTCCTCGCTGCGCCCTGGCTGGTGCAGCGATGGGGCGTCGGTGCCCTTTACTACATGCTGGCCGGTGCCTCCCTGCTGTTGCTGCTGCCGCTGCGGCGATTCCCGGTGGCGGGCCGGCTGCGTGCCGCCGTTGCCGATACCGCTTCGCAGGCAGGCCATGCCGGATTGATCTGGCTGGGGCTCTTCGCCAGCGTGATGTTCTTCGTCAATTTCTTCGGCTTCTGGGCATTCGTCGAGCGCATCGGCCAGGCCGGCGGCTTGCCGGTGGAGACGGTCGCGCTGGCGCTCGGCATCTCGCAGGTGATGGCCATCGTGGGCGCGCTGGCTGCAGCCTGGGCCAGCGACCGCTACGGCCGCTATCTGCCCCTGCTGATCGTGTTCATCGGCCAGGCTGCGGCGCTCTTTGCCGTGCTCGGCGATTTCGGCGCGACAGCATTCTTCTTCAGCACCGGTCTGTTCCAGGCCCTGTTCATCGTCGGCGTGTCGTACCAGATGGGCGCCATCGCCAAACTCGACATTCACGGCCGGTACCTGGTCACGATGACCGCTGCGCAGGGGCTCGGTGCAGCACTCGGCCCGGCACTTGCCGCCTCGATGATCCGCGAGGGCGGTGATTACAGCCTGATCATGCCCATGGCAGCCCTGCTTTGCCTGTTTGGCACGTTGATGTTCCTGTTTATCATCCGCCGCAGCGCTAAGATCGATGCTGGCGGGACGGCCTGACGAGCATAGTCCGGCTGTCGATCAGCAATGAGGCTGTTTTACAGTGCCTGAACCCAAAGCGTCCCGAGCTGTTGCTCCCTATCTTGCCGTCGGTCTGTCGACCGTCATCTACGGCATTTCCGAACGAAAGCAGATCCGGCACAACCTCGAGAACATCGAGGAGGTGATCCACGCGGCCGTCTCGATGGTCAACATCAACATGCCGGTGAAGGTCATCGCGCTCGCCGAAGGTGCGCTCACCGGCTTTACCGACGAGATCTTCGATCTGCCGCACGTGATGGCGGCCCGCGACCTGTTCATCGACATCCCCGGCGAGGAGACCGAACACCTGGGCCGGCTGGCAAAGCACTACAACACCTACATCATCGGCCAGTGCAAGGCGCGCTGGCCGGAGGTCATGGCC
>JAHDYN010000366.1 GCA_023383735.1 Gammaproteobacteria bacterium
ACAACATCATGGGCCCGGCCAAGGCCAGCCTCGAGGCCAACGTACGCTTCATGGCAGCTGATCTCGGCTCCGCCGGCGTACGGGTAAACGGCATTTCGGCCGGACCGATCAAGACCCTGGCGGCATCCGGTGTCGGCGATTTCCGGCAGATGCTGCAGCACTTCGCCAGCATCGCGCCCCTGAGACGCAATGTGACCATCGAGGACGTCGGCAATGCAGCCGCGTTCCTGTGCTCCGACCTGGCCAGCGGGATTACCGGCGAGATCGTTTACGTCGACGGCGGCTTCCACACCGTCGGCATGAGCATGCCGGACTAGAACTGCCTACTGCGTGGCATCGTCTGCCTTGAAGAGATCCTTGGCGACGACCACTCTGGCAGTCGTACGCAGTTCGGTAGCCAGCGCTGCCAGCTCGGCCTGGGCCGAACGCTGGGCCAATATGCGCTGCTGGGCATCCCGCTGCTCCCGGGGTATCTGGTCGGGCTCACCAGGAATCACCTGATTGAGGCGGAAGACCGCATAGCCGCCATCCGCAAGCGACACCCCGCGTACCACGGGCTGGCCATCGGCCGGCGCGGGAGCCCGGAAAACCGCCGCCAGCAGCTCGGGCGGCAATACCGGCGAACGCCGCAACACCGGGCCGGTCTTCAGCAGACTCAGGCCCATCGACGCAGTCACGGCTGCGAGATCCTCACCCGCCTGCTGCCGCCTGAGAATGGCTTCGCCCTGGTTCTTTGCCTCGCTGGCGGCGCGCAGCATGCGCAGCCTGGCAGCGATTTCATCGCGAACCTCGGCAAGCGGGCGGGCTGCGGGCAGTTTGTGTTCCGCCACTCTCGCAACCATGACCCGGTCCGTATCCAGTTCGATCAACGGCGTATTCTCGCCACCTTCCAGCACCGCATCGCTGAATACGGCGCTGGCCAGGTCAGCGCTGTCACCGAACGGTCCGCCGCCAGCGCGCGTATAACCTGCGTAACGCTTGATCTGCAGGCCGATCTCCTTTGCCGCCGGCTCCAGCGAGCCGGGGTTTTCGAGCGCGAGATCATCAAGCCGCTCCGCCAGTGCATAGAACTCGTCCTGCGCCCTCTGTTCGCGCAGCGCTTCTGCAAGCTGCTCGCGCACTTCCTCGAAGTCCTGGCCGTCGCTGGCCTTGACCGCCTCCAGGCGGATGATGTGATAGCCGAACTCCGTCTTGACTGGCGCAGAAGTCTCTCCAGGCTGCATGGCGAACAGCGCCTGCTCAAACGGCTCGACATACGTGCCACGCCCCGCAAAACCCAGATCACCGCCACGCGCTGCAGAGCCCGGATCGCCGGAGTAGCGGGCCGCCAGTGCCGAAAAATCAGCGCCATCGGCCAGCTGCTTTGCCACTTCATCGGCCAGTGCCCGAGCCTCGGCATCCGTACGCTCGTCACCTGCGGTGATCAGGATGTGCCGTGCCTGACGTTCCTCCGCACTGCGAAAGCGCGTTGGATCCTCGTCATAAGCCTTGCGCAGTGCCGCCTCGTCAGGCACATAGTCGCGGGCCGTGGCAGCCAGACTGATTTCCAGATAGTCGAGATCCACCGTTTCCTCGGTCTGGAAGTCGGCGGCATTGGTCGCGTACCAGGCCTGGATTTCGGCATCCGTCACCGTGATGGCAGAACCCAGAACCTTGGGGTCAAGCAGCACGAACTCCAGATCGCGGCGCTGCTGGTCGAGCGCGATGATGCGGCGGAACTCCGCCGGGGTAAAAAACGCGCTGCCGGCGACCCCTTCCTGCAACTGGTTAACCTCGAGCAGGGAGCGCTGTTCGCTTTCAAAGGCGGCGGCAGGGATCCCGTTTGCGGCCAGCGCGGCATCGTAGGCAGGCTTGGAGAACTGCCCGCCGACCTGGAAATTGGGCAGCGTGCGGATATGGTCAGCGACGCGCTGCACACTGACCCGGAAACCGGCATCACGCACAAACTGGATGACTGCCCGGTTCAGCACCAGGCCATCCAGCACTTCCTTTCTCAGTTGCTCCTCGGCCTCCGGCGACAGCTGGCTGCGGGTCTCCTGCTGGCGTGCAACCATGCGATCCTGCAGGACACGCTGGAACTCGATGGCCGGGATATCCTCACCGTTGACGCTGGCAGCGGTACCGCCGCCGGTAAAAGTGCCATCACCGCCGACGAAAGTCAGAGCCAGGGGCACGCCGATCACGGCGATAACCACCCATGCCATCCAGCCCTTGAGCCCTTCTCTTATCTTTTCCAGCATCGCATTCTCCAAACAAAAAAGGCGCCACATTGGTGGCGCCCGTTCGTTCGCATCAGCTCAGGCATATGCCACCGCAGATGCGCTTCCAGGATGGTTGGCGGAGTGGACGGGACTCGAACCCGCGACCCCCGGCGTGACAGGCCGGTA
>JAHDYN010000367.1 GCA_023383735.1 Gammaproteobacteria bacterium
TCTACGAGCCGGTGTTCTACTGGGAAGACGACCGCACGCCCTTCCACAAGCGCTTTCTGCCCAAGGAGTACCTGGACACGCTGCCCGAATATCCGGCCAACCCCGAGGGCCGGGCGCTGGTGCGTGAGCTGCGCGCGAAGATCAACGATCTCTTTGCCGAGGTTGGCGGCGTGCACATGCAGGTCGGCAAGTCCTATCCGTACATGCGTGGCCGCAACCCGGAAGCCGCGCGCATGCTGCGCGAGCTGAAGCAGTCGGTGGATCCGGGCAACCTGATGAACCCGGGCGCGCTGGGGCTCTAGCAGCGCTCAGCCGGGGAATTGCGCGATACCGGACAGCGATTCCTTCTGTCCGATGTTGTTCTTCGCGACGACCTCCCCATCGCTGAGGCGTACCTTGACGATGTCGCCGGTGAAGAAGTTGCCGACCAGGGCGTACTGGCCGTCGGCGGACGAATTGACCGCCGCCCAGCCCATGCCCGCCAGCGGGTAGCGGCGCAGCACCTTGCCGCTGCGCGCATCGGCAAGCAGGAATCCCTTGCCGGTGCTGATCAGCAGCCGACCGTCCGGCATCGGATTCATCACCAGCACCATCGGTACGTCCGGGTCATTGCTGAAGTCGGCGAGATCCGGCAACTGCCTGTCATTGGCCAGGTCGTACTGCATGACGCGTCTGCCGGTCTCGGAGATGTAGATCATGCGCGTGTCGTTGTCGGCAAGTACCGTGCTGGTGACGGCCAGGAAACCGAACAGGCCGCCATTCGCCTCTGTCTTGTATTCCCTGAGAAGTTTGCCGTCACTGCTGTAACGGAATACATGGCCGTCGCCGATCACGTCGCGGCCCGGCAACAGGCTGAATTTCGTCGTGACTGCCGGATGACCGGTGGCCTTGCCCATCATGTGTTCGCCGAAATAGAGGCTGCCGTCCCTGCCGAAGGCCACGCTGCTGAGTTTCCGGTCGGAGAAGCTGCGCATCGCCTTCTGCACGCCATCCGGGCCGATCTCCGCGATGGCGGGCGTGAGCTGCGAGAAAGCCCACAGGGTCCTGTCCGGCGCGAAGGCCAGGCCGCCGACCTTGTGCCTGGTGCCCTCCAGGTAAAGCTCGCCTTTCACTTTCAGGTCCTCGTCGTACTGGATGATGCGCCCGGTGCCACCGTGATCATCGGTCGGGTTGTCCATGATCGTCGCGGCGACCAGGATGTCGCCCCTGGCGAAGGGCTGTACCGTATTCACCTGCGCCAGCGTGACGCTGCCGGTTGCATGGACATTGCGCAGCGAACCGTTGTTGCGGCCCGTCAGCGCGCCGACGGCCGCCTTGCCGGTGACCGGGCCGGTGGCATAGCTGTTGTCGATACGGCTCTGTGAATTGAAGCCCACCAGTCCGCCGACGTTGGTGCCGCTCGAGACAACCGTGGTCGTGGCGTAGCTGTTGCCGACCAGCGCATCGGTGTTGACGCCCACCAGTCCGCCCGTGTTGTCACCGGCGGTGATGCTGCCGGCTGCATGGCTGTTGCGCACCTCGCCCGTCGTGTTGAGGCCGACGAGTCCGCCGGCGCTCTTGCCGGCACTGACGCGCATGTCGGCGGCGCTGTCCACGACCGAGCCGTTCATGTCGCCGGCCAGGCCGCCGACGGCCGCCTCGGCAGTGACCTCGCCGCTGACCTGGCAGTTGCTCACCTGGCCGGCATTGCCACCCACCAGTCCGCCGGTTGCCAGCCGTCCGCTGACCTTGACCTGTGCCCTGCAGTCGGCGACCAGACCGAAGTTCGCGCCGACGAGGGCACCGGTGCCATGCAGTCCGGTGACCGTGGCGTTTTCCAGCCTGAGGTTCCGGACCACGCCGGTCCGGGCCAGCGTGCCGAACAGGCCGACGCCGCCCGTGTCCGGGCGCGTGATGAGCAGATTGCGGATCACATGGCCGTTGCCGTCGAGGGCGCCGGCAAAGCCGTACTTGTCGCGGGCGACCATGCAGTTGTTTTCGGCACCGCAGTTGCCGACCGGTTCGAAATTGCCGATCCCGGCCGCATCCAGATCGCGTACCAGTTCATAGCGGCGCGTGTTGCGTTCGGCGAGCGCCAGCGTCGTCTTCTGGCCGCGGCCGGTTCCGAGTGTCTGGATCGCCTGCAGTTGCCGGATGCTGCAGATATCAAACCAGCCATCGCCGTGGGCGTCGCGCACGAACTCGCCGGCGTCTTCGGGTGCGGCATCGAAGGCGTCGGCGAGACCATCGCGGTCAGTGTCCCGGGTTTCGGATCCGCCGGCGGGGCAGCCGGCAGCTTCGGGCGGAGCGTCCGGGGCCGCTGGCGGTGCGGCGATGTCGGCCAGTGCAGCTGCGGCGCCGCGAGCGCGCCCCACCGGCGCCCGGCGCCGTACGCGAGCGGGGCGA
>JAHDYN010000368.1 GCA_023383735.1 Gammaproteobacteria bacterium
TCGATCCGCCGCCGGTAGATGTCCGCATCAAAGTCGAAAACATGCACTTCCAGCAAAGGCTCGGTACCGGCAACCGTCGGCCGGGTACCAAGACTCGCGACTGCATCAAGCGGTTTCAGGCCGAGTCCGTGCACGCGCACCGCAAAGATACCCGCAAGCGGACTCTGGCGTCGCTGCAGGCGGATATTTGCCGTCGGGAACCCGAGCTGGCGGCCCAGCTGCCGGCCCGCGACCACGCGCCCGCTCATCCGGTAGTTCCGTCCGAGCAATTCACGGGCATGCGCCAGATTACCAGCGGCAAGCGCGGCACGAACTGCGGTACTCGATACCCGCACGCCATTCTGGATGACGCTGCCGACCTGGTCCACGCCAAAGCCGTGTCTCCGCCCCGCTGCTTTCAGGTCGCCGACCGCGCCGGCCCTGCCCCGCCCGAAACGGAAATCGTCACCGATCACCAGGTGCCGGACGCCCAGCATGCCAACCAGCAATCGGTCGATGAATTCCTCCGGCGAATGCTGCCTGAGGGTGTGATCAAAGGGGGGACAGAAAAAACCGTCGATACCACTCGCCCGCAGATAGCTGACCTTGTCCCGGAAACGCATCAGGCGCGCCGGCGCCTGCGCCGGATGCATCATTTCCTGCGGTGTGGGCTCGAAACTGAAGACCAGCGTGGGCAGCCCGAGGCGCAACGCCTCGCTGCGCACCCGGTCGAGGATACGCTGGTGCCCCAGATGGAAGCCATCGAACACGCCGATCGTGGCGACACACCCGGACAACACTGCGCTGGCACCCGGTCGCGGGCGGCGAAACACTTGCATGAAAAAGAGTGCGCCGGAAAAGGGTCGATTATAAGGTCGGCGCGCGGCTTTGCATGCGCATGTCGGCAATCCGGAATCCGGCCGCAAACAAGGCTGCGAAATAGGCACACGCACCACCGACGACAGCGGCAACCAGCCACAGGCAGCGCGTCCAGAATGCCGCCTCGATCCATGCGCTCGTCGGCGGCACGACCTCAAGCAGCAACACCACCAGGACCCCGGAGGCCACACCGACCCGCAGCAGGAACCGGCCCCAGCCCGGCGCCGGCGTGATGACGCCTTCGCGGCGCAGTCCGCGATACAGCAAACCGGAATTGATGAAGGCACTCAGCGAAGTGGCCGCCGCCAGCCCGGCATGGGGTCCGGGCCAGCCCATCAGCACCCACGGCCCCACGATGACGATGTTCATAACCATGTTGAGGCCAAGCGCAATCAGGCCGATACGTACCGGTGTGGTGGTGATCTGGCGGGCAAAATAGCCCGGCGCCAGCACCTTCACCATGGTGAATCCAAGCAGGCCGGCCGCATAGGGAATGAGACTGAAGGTTGCCATCTCGACGTCTCCCGCACCGAAGCGGCCACCGTAGAACAGCGTGGCGAGCAACGGCCCGGCAAGCAGCATGAGGCCGAGGGTTGCCGGCATCACGATCAGCACCACAAGCCGCATGGCCCAGTCGAGGGTCATGCCGAAATCAGCGGCGGCGCCGTTGGCATGCTGCCTGGAGAGGTTGGGCAACATCACCGTCGCAAGCGCGATGCCGAAGACGCCCAGCGGAAACTCCATGAGCCGGTCGGAGTAGTACAGCCAGCTGATGCTGCCGGTGGCCAGCAGCGAGGCGATCAGCGTATCGAGCAGGATGCTGATCTGCGCCACCGATGAGCCAAACAGCCCCGGGAGCATCAGACGCAGGATCTTGCGCACGCCCGGATGGTGAAAGCCGAGCCTCGGGCGCGGCATGAGGCGGATTCGCATCAGCGAGGGCAGCATGCAGGCCAGCTGCACGACGCCGGCGGCGAACACGCCCACCGCAAGCGCCATGCCCGGCCGGGCGTAAAGTGGTGCCACGAAGGCCGCAAAGCCGATCAGCACGAGGTTGAGCAGCACCGGGGAAAAAGCCGCCGCGGTAAAGCGCTGATAGGTGTTCAGAATGCCGCCGGCCAGCGCGGTAAAGGAAATGAACAGCAGGTAGGGAAAGGTCCAGCGCAGCATGTCCACGGCAAGCGCATAGCGGCTGGCGTCTTCCGCGCCGTTCTCGGCGGCAAAACCGGGCGCAAAGACCACAATGAAGACCGGGGCGGCCATCACGCCGAGTGCGGTGATGCCGAACAGGATGATGCCCAGCGTACCGGCTGTCCGGTCGACCAGTTCCCGGACGGCCGCGTGGTCGCCTTTCTCGTCATACTCGGCAAACACCGGCACAAAGGCCTGGGAAAACGAGCCTTCGGCAAAGAAGCGCCGGAAAATGTTCGGGATGCGGAATGCGACGAAAAATGCGTCCATCAGCTCGGCAGCGCCAAACAGCCGGGCAAATACCACATCGCGCGCCAGGCCGAGGATCCGGGAC
>JAHDYN010000369.1 GCA_023383735.1 Gammaproteobacteria bacterium
GATTCTGTAAAGCACACGGCCCCGGTTTGGGACAATTTGCCTGCTGGTCTCCCCTCTTTGGCATCTGTCGCCATACAATGCCGCTCAGGCAGTCGGCAGCATGGCGTAATGCCATGGCCAGCCTGACGGACAACGGGGGAATCCAGGCATATGCGCAATTTCAGTTTGAATCGGGCCATCGCGATCGCTGCTCTGGCCTCTGGCCTGTCAAGCTTCCCAGCGCTTTCTGCCGAGCTGGACTGGTCCATCGAATCCACGGTCGGGCATACCGATAACGCCACCCGGGTGGACACCGACGAGGTCAGCGACACTATCGGCAGTATCGGCGGACATATCGACCTCAGGCGCGAGGGCTCCCGCATCAATGGCCGCCTGCGTGGACGCGGCAGCTATCGCGACTATTTCGATGACACCTATGACAGCGAGTTCCTGGGCTCCGGTGCTGCGGAGCTGCGCATCGGGCTGATCGGCGAAGTGCTTACCTGGTCGATAGACGACACGTTTGGCCAGGTTTTGAGTGATTCGCTCGCCCCGTCAACGCCGGAGAATCGCGAGAACGTCAATATTTTCTCCACGGGCCCGGACCTCCGCCTGCCACTTGGCCGGGCAACCGACCTGGTCATCGGCGCCCGCTATCAGGATGCGAGCTATCAGGACAGCAACAATGTGGACAACAACCGTATCACGGCCGACGTCGCCCTCGTACGGCGCACATCTCCCTCCGTAACCTGGTCCTTGAATGTAAATGCCAGCTCCGTCGATTTCGATGGGCCGAACAATCCGGGCTATGACCAGCAGGAGGTGTTCGTGCGCCTGGAATCAAAGGGCGCAAAACAGACCCTGACCGCCGACCTCGGTGCGAGCTTCCTCGATGGTGGCGACCAGACCGACCAGACTGCGCTCATGCGCCTGAACTGGCTGCGACAATTGAGTTCATCATGGTCTCTCGAGCTTGAAGCCGGTTCGGAATTCGAGAATGCCGATGACCAGTTCGCTTATGGCGTGGGCGGTGGCACCGACCTGGGTGGTACACAGGATGTCCTGCTGTCGGGACAGGCCATGCGCAACGATACCGCTGCACTGAGCTTGCGCTTCATGCGCCCGCGGACGCGGCTGCGCCTGCATGGTGATGTCGGCAACGAGACCTATCCCGATGCAGTCGATCTTGACCGCGACAATTGGACCCTCGGCGCGGAAGTGACGCGCCGGCTCACCGCACGACTGGAAGCCACGCTCGCCTTCAATCATGAAGAGCGCAACTATGACGTCGACAACAGCAGCGACGAAACGGACCGGTACAGCGCCCGCATCGACTGGCGCATTGGCCGGGCCGTATTCCTGGGCATCGAAGGGCGCTGGGAAGACCGCTCCGGCAACACCGGTTACACGTACGACGAAACGGTTTACCTGGCCTCGATCAGCTACCGGCCGGGTGCGCCATAAGTGCACGCTGGCCCGACGGCATGCAGCAGGCTAGAACCAGCTCTGCGGCACAACGATCACGTCGCCCGGCTTGAGCAGCAGATTCTGCTCCAGGTCGCCTGAGTCGAGCAGATCGCCGATACGGATTCTGGTCTTGGTCTCCTTGCCGTTCTCGGTGCGGATCAGCATGGCGCGGTTCGGCGCTGCGAACTCGCTCAGCCCCTCTACGGCAAGCAGCGCATCAAGCACGCGCAAACCTGCGCGATACGGCACCCCGCTAGGCCGCGTCACCTGCCCGATAACCTGCACCTGGCTGAGTGCGCCAACCGCCTCACTGACAATCACACTGACCTTTGGCGTGCGGATGAACACCGCCAGCGCCGTTTCAAGGTCGGCTGCCAGCTGCACGGGCGTCTTGCCAACGGCCAGCGTGTCCTCGACCAGCGGTGTGGAGATGCGGCCATCCGGCCGCACGGGCACCGTCACGGACAGCTCCGGGTTCTGCCAGACGAAGATCTGCAGGGTATCGCCCGGACCGATCAGATAATCCGCACTGACTGTGGATACGCCCGACGGGGGTGCTCCGGACGGTGCGGAGGTCTGGGCCATGGCCACCTGCATAAACAGACCGGTCATCAGGAGGACGCAAAGTAACTTGAGCAACGACATGGAATACTCCTTGAACTGGATCACCGATATGCCAAGCATACTACTGCCTGACTCAGAGCAACCCCTCCGCCTCCAGGCATTCGCGCATGGTGCAAAAGCGGAAATCAGACAGGAGGCGGTCGAGGCGCGGCAGGGTTCGGTTGAGATTCAGGTAATGACGGAAACGCGACAGTAATGCGGCATTCCGGATGCGGGGCTGTTCCGGATCGACTTCCCAGGGGTGCAGGTAGAACACGACGGGACGCCCCTGCGTCTGCGCCCGGCGCAACCCCCATCGCGTGATGCCAT
>JAHDYN010000370.1 GCA_023383735.1 Gammaproteobacteria bacterium
CGTATTCCCTTGCATGGCAGATGCTGCTAAATAAGAGATGAGTGGCATCATTCAACTCTGCATGCAGGGAGATTTGCAGCTATGGCCGGAAAAAACGTCATCGTATTCCCGACTGACTTCTCACCGCGCTCGAAATCAGCCATCACCTGGGTACAGCAGATGGCCGCACAGTTGCAGGCCGAGGTGCACTGCATCTATGTTGTGGAGGAGCCGCAGATCTACGCAACGCTCGACATGGGCCCGGTGCCGATCCCGTCCATCGAGGAACTCACCAACTCGGCGCGTGTTCGCCTTGATGCCTATGTCCGCGACAGCATCAGCGCCCTCGGCATTGCGGCCAAGGGTGCCGTGCTGGTTGGCCGTCCGTCCGACGAGATCGTCAACTATGCCGGTTCGCACAATGCGAAGATGGTCATCATGACCACGCACGGCTACAGCGGTGTGAAGCACCTGCTCCTCGGCAGCACCACGGAGGCTGTGCTGCGGCACGCGACCTGCCCGGTACTGTCGATCCGTACTACCTGAGTCCGGCGAGCCGGCTGCACGGATGATGAAGACACACCATGGAAGGTGAATCGCAGGGCGCGGCGGGCGACGCATACCGCATGCCAGCGGAGTGGTCGCCGCATCAGGCCACCTGGATATCCTGGCCGCACAACGCGGAAACCTGGCCTGGCCATCTGCAAGGGGTGGAGCGCACCATGGCCGAGGCGGTCGGTGCGCTGGCCGGCAGCGAACTGGTGCGAATCAACGTCCGGGATGCCGCGCATGGCTACCATGTGCAGAAGCTGCTGGCCGGACGGGTGCCGCCGGAACGCGTGGCCCTCCATCAGTTCCCGACCAACGACGCCTGGTGCCGGGATCACGGTGCGATCTTCGTCACGCGCAGCGCAGCCGATGGCGAGCAGCTGGTGGCGCTCGATTTCGAGTACAACGCCTGGGGTGGCAAGTACCCGCCCTACGATCTGGACAACGCGATTCCCAAGCGCATGGCCGAAGCGCTCGGCATCCCTGTACAGCATGTACCGATGGTGCTTGAAGGCGGCTCCATCGAGGTCAATGGCAAGGGCGCGCTGCTGACGACCGAGCAGTGCCTGCTCAATGAAAACCGGAATCCGGCGCTCGACAAGGCCACCATCGAGGCGCGCCTGAAGCGATATTTCGGCGTGGAGCAGGTGATCTGGCTCGGCGACGGGATCGTCGGCGACGATACCGACGGTCACATCGACGATCTGACGCGTTTCGTCGCCGAAGACCAGGTGGTCACCGTCATGGAGCAGAATCCGCAGGATCCGAACTACGCGGCCCTGCAGGAAAACCGGGAGCGCCTGGCATCGGTCCGGCTGATGGATGGGCGGCCGTTGCGGGTCATCGAACTGCCCATGCCGGCGCCCGTATTCCGCGGCACCGAGCGCTTGCCGGCCAGCTACGCCAATTTCTATGTGGGCAACCGGGTGGTCCTGCTGCCGACTTTTGACTGCCCGGCCGACGAGGAGGCTGCCGCAATTCTCGCCCGCTGCTTCCCGGGCCGGAAGATCGTCAGCCTCGATTGCCGTGAGGTCGTGGTGGGTCTCGGCACCTTCCACTGCCTGACCCAGCAGGTGCCCGTCACGCCGGAGTGATGCCGGCCGGGCGAGCCCCGGCCTTGCCATACGGGCGGCAGGGCAAATTTCCGGTTGTTCCCCGGGTCCCCAGACCTTATTCTTTCGTCCTCCGCACAGCCGGGACTCCCGGGGCTGTTACGTTTCCACTCAATGGTTGGTACCGATGGCTGAAATCAGCAGGTTTGTTCATCATCATTTCCGGCACTTCAACAGCGCTGCGCTGATCGATGCCGCCGACGCCTATGGCCGGCATCTGGATGCCGGCGGACTGATGTTCATGACGCTGGCCGGCGCGATGAGCACGGGTGAGCTGGGTCTCTCGCTTGCCGAAATGATCCGTCGTGACAAGGTTCATGCGATTTGCTGCACGGGCGCCAATCTCGAGGAGGACGTGTTCAACCTCGTCGCGCACGATCATTATGTGCGCATTCCCCATTACAGGCACCTGACCGCGGCGGACGAAGAGGCCCTGCTCGCGCGGCATCTGAACCGGGTGACCGACACCTGCATTCCCGAGGAAGAGGCGATCCGGCGGATCGAGCATGCGGTGCTCGATGAATGGACCCGTGCCGACCAGAGCGGCGAGCGTTATTTCCCGCACGAATTCCTCTATCGCATCCTGCGTTCGGGTGTGCTGAAGCAGTACTACCAGATCGATCCCAAGGACAGCTGGCTGCTGGCTGCCTGCGAGAAGAACCTGCCGATTTACGTGCCGGGCTGGGAAGACTCGACGCTCGGCAACATCTACAGCTCGCATGTGATCA
>JAHDYN010000371.1 GCA_023383735.1 Gammaproteobacteria bacterium
GCACGGAACTGGTCACCCGCGACTACTACTCCGTCGGGGGCGGCTTCGTGGTCAACGCCGACGATGCGGCCGAGGACCGGATCGTGCCTGATGCAACGCCGCTGGCCAATCCCTTCGCGAATGCGGATGCATTGCTCGGCTTGTGTCAGCAGAAACAACGGTCAATAGCCGAGCTGATGCGGGAAAACGAACGCGCATGGCGCAGTGCCGCGGAAATCGAGGACGGTCTCCAGCGGATCTGGCAGGTCATGCAGGACTGCGTCGTACGCGGCATGCATGCGCGCGGTGTGCTGCCCGGCGGACTGAAGGTCGTCCGGCGTGCGCCCGCACTGGCTGCCGACATGCAAAGCCGGCCGGAAGGCGCGGCGCGGGATCCACTCGCCATTCTCGATTGGGTAAACCTGTGGGCACTTGCGGTCAACGAGGAGAATGCCGCCGGTGGCCGGGTGGTCACTGCACCGACCAACGGCGCAGCCGGCATCATTCCGGCCGTGCTGCATTACTACCTGCGTCTCGTGCCGGGCTCCAGCGAGCGTGGCGTATTCGATTGCCTGCTGACTGCCGGTGCCATTGGCCTCCTCTACAAGCAGAATGCCTCGATCTCCGGCGCCGAAGTGGGTTGCCAGGGCGAGGTCGGGGTGGCCTGTTCGATGGCAGCCGGCGGCCTGACTGCGGCACTCGGTGGCACGCCACAGCAGGTCGAGAACGCTGCCGAGATCGGCATGGAGCACAACCTCGGGCTTACGTGTGATCCGATTGGCGGACTGGTGCAGATTCCCTGCATCGAACGCAATGCCATGGGCGCAGTCAAGGCGATCAATGCCTCACGCCTGGCCCTGCGCGGCGAAGGCAAACACCGGGTTTCGCTCGACAAGGTCATTCGCACCATGCGCGATACGGGACGCGATATGCAGGACAAGTACAAGGAAACCTCCCGCGGAGGTCTCGCCGTCAATGTGATCGAGTGCTGATGAAGGGAGAAGACGGCAAAATGCGCAGCCTGGGACAGCCGCGGCCATATGAGTGATTCCACACCCGACAAGGTGATCGTCGCCACCCTGCGCGACGCCAGGACCATCGCCGTGGTCGGCGCCTCGCCCAAGCCCCACCGCGCCTCCTACGGCGTGATGCGCTTCCTGCAGGGCAAGGGCTATCGCTGCATTCCGGTGAATCCGGGTCACGCCGGCGAGACCCTGCTGGGCGAAACCGTTTACGCGACGCTTGCCGACATCCCGGTACCGGTGGATCTGGTCGATGTGTTCCGCAACGCCGCGGCTGCCGGTCCGGTCGTCGACGAAGCCATCGCCATCGGCGCCAAGGCCGTGTGGATGCAGCTCGAGGTCATCAACGAAGCGGCTGCGGAGCGCGGCCGCAAGGCCGGGCTCACGGTCATCATGGACCGCTGCCCGGCCATCGAGTGGGGACGCCTGAAGCTTCCCTAGTCCAGCAAAATCCGGTTCAGCCGCTGCACGAAAGCGCCGGGATCATCGAGCTGCCCGCCTTCCGCGAGGCTCGCCTGATCGAAGATCAGCCGGGCGAGATCGGCAAAGCGCGCCTCATCCTGCTCTGCATCGAGGCGCCGCAGCAGCGGATGCGCGACGTTGATTTCCAGGATGGGCTTGCTCTCCGGTACGGCCTGACCCGTGGCCTGCATGAGCTTGCGCATCTGTGCGCCGAGCTCGTGCTCGCCGAGCACCAGGCAGGCCGGTGACTCGGTGAGGCGGGTCGTGGCGCGCACGTCGGCGACCTCGGCTTCGAGCTGCTTCTTGATGCGCCCGATGATCTCCGCATGTTCGGCAGCGGCGGGCTGCTCCTCCGCACCTTCCTCGGCCGGCTTGTCGGCGGGCAGGTCGCCGCGCTTGACGTCGCGGAACTCCCAGCCGTCGAACTCGTGCAGGTGGCTGACCAGCCATTCATCGATGTTGTCGACAAGCAGCAGCACCTCGATGCCGCGCTTGCGGAAGACTTCCAGGTGCGGGCTCGAGCGCGCGGCATTGAAGCTGTCAGCCGTCAGGTACCAGATGACTTTCTGGCTGGCCAGCGGATCATCGCCCGAGGTATCACGCGCCGCCACATAGTCGGCGAGCGAGCGGGCCGGCACCGGATTGTCATCGGCCGTGGAACTGAAGCGCAGCAGGGCGGCGATGCGCTGCCGGTTGCCGGGATCCTCTGCCGGGCCTTCCTTGAGCACCCGGCCGAATTCCTTCCAGAAAACCGCATATTTCTCCGGCTCTTCCTTCGACAGCTTGTCGAGCATATCGAGCACCCGCCGCGTGATCGCTCCACGCATGGTCTCGACGACGGCATCCTGCTGCAGCAGTTCGCGCGAGACGTTCAGCGACAGGTCGCTGGAATCGA
>JAHDYN010000372.1 GCA_023383735.1 Gammaproteobacteria bacterium
AGTGTGCCTGCAGCGTGCGGACGACCGGCAGGGTGTGGCAACAGTCACCGATTGCAGACAACCGCAGGACGCATATGCTTTCTGGCGCCGAAATTGTTTTCTGACCGGACGGCATCGACAGTGTCCAGAAAAATCGCGCGATACGGTGGGGAGGTCATCCTATACGATGATGCTGTCCTCAGCCACGCGGAGCCGGCACTGTTTGCGCCGGCTCAGTCCGCACAGGCCCCGCGTGCATCGGGCGGCCGCGGGACTGCGCTGTTTGTCGATTGTGCAGGCCAGCCCTGCGTATTGCGTCACTACTACCGCGGCGGACTGATAGGCCGGCTGCTCAGCGACCAGTTCTTCTGGCTGGGCGAGTCGATGACCCGCTGTTTCCGTGAATGGCTGCTGCTCGAAAAACTGCAGGACATGGGCCTGCCGGTGCCGCGCCCGGTGGCGGCACGCTACCGGCGATCCGGTCTCATCTACACGGCTGACCTGATCACCGCACGTCTTCCGGATGTCGAGTCCCTGGCCGCACGGCTGGCATGCGGCGCCGTGCCGGACGAGACCTGGCGCCGGGTCGGCGAGTGCATCGCGCGCTTTCATGCGGCCGGCGTCTGGCATGCGGATCTCAATGCCCACAATGTGCAGCTCGATTCCAGCGGCCGGATATTCCTGCTGGATTTTGACCGTGGCCGCATTCGCCCGGCGGCGCGCAGCTGGCAGCAGTCGAATCTGGCGCGCCTGCATCGCTCCTTGTCGAAGATCAGTGCAAACAGCACGGACCCGCGGAATTTTTCGGCGCAGGAATGGCGCTGGCTGGTCGAGAGCCATGCCGCGGGGCTGGCGGGCGCTCAGCGATAGGGGTCCGGCAGAGGCGGTGGGCGGTCCTTGAAGCGCCGGTGGATCCAGTAGTACTGCTCGGGTGTCGCGCGGATCTGCGCCTCGATCAAGCTGCTCACGCGCCGGGCATCGGCTTCGGCGCTCTCGCCCGGGAAGGCATCGAGTGCCGGAAAGATCTCCAGCACGTAGCCACGTCCGTCGGGCAGGCGACGCGGCACGAGCGGTACCACGGCTGCCTTGCCCAGCCGCACGATGTCGCTGAGCGCCGTATTGGTCATGGCCGGTTCGCCACAGAAAGGCAATAGCGCGCTCATCTCGCCGCGGTAACTCTGGTCGGGCGCGTACCACACCGGCATGCCCTGGCGCAGGGCGCGCACCATGCCGCGCATGTTCTGCTTCGGAATCAGCAACGGTACGGACTTGTGCCGCAGGCGTTTGAGGATCTCGTCGACGAAGGGGTTGCGGCTGCTGCGGTAGAGCGCGGCGACCGAGGGAAAGAGCGCGCTGAAGGCGCGCCCGGTGATTTCAAGGCTGGCGAAATGCCCCGCGACCAGTACCACGCCGCGGCCGCCGGCCATGGCCTCTTGCAGATGTTCCGCGCCCCGGACTTCGACCAGCCGCTCCACCGTTTCGGCGCTGGCCCACCAGCCCAGGCCATGCTCGACGAGCGTCATGCCCAGCGACTCGAAATGGCGGCGCAGCAGTGCGTTTCGCCCCCTTGCATCCAGCTCCGGGAAACACAGCGACAGGTTCACCTTCGCGATATGCTGGCGCCTGCGGAGTACAAGACCGGCGAGACGGCCGAGCCCGCGGCCCACGGCAAGCTGCATGCGGTAAGGACAGATGGCGAGCAGGCGCATGCCCGCCAATCCCAGCCAGATCGGCCAGTAACGGGGTTGCCAGAACGTCCGCAGGGGGCGGGGCGTGTCGCTGGATGGCTTGCTGCTCATGCTGCTGTTTCTGCCACGTTGCCGCACATCCTGGCAAGCACCAATGTACACGACCGGCGGCTCTTGAAAGTCAGACCCGGCGTGCCCATACAATGGCAACGGTACCGTCTGGAGGCTTTCCGTGAAACGCATCATCCTGTTCCTTGCCACCAACATCGCGATCCTGTTCGTGTTGAGCGTGTCCATGCGGCTGCTTGGCATCGATCAGTACATGGCGGCCACGGGGCAGGATCCGGGTGCCCTGCTGGTGTTTGCCGCGATCCTGGGCTTTGGCGGCTCGCTGATTTCGCTGGCGATGTCCAAGTTCATCGCCAAGCGGAGCATGGGCGCACGGGTGATCGAAGAGCCGCGCACCGAGGTGGAAGCCTGGTTGCTGGCGACGGTGCGCCAGCAGGCGCAGAAGGCCGGCATCGGCATGCCCGAGGTGGCAATCTTTGATTCCCCGCAACCCAATGCCTTCGCCACCGGCGCGCGCCGGGATGCGGCGCTGGTCGCGGTCAGCACCGGGCTCCTGCAGCGCATGCAGCGCAACGAGGTCGAGGCGGTGCTCGGTCACGAGATCTCGCATGTGGCCAAT
>JAHDYN010000373.1 GCA_023383735.1 Gammaproteobacteria bacterium
CACCATCCCAAGCCCAATCTTGCCGCCCCCTGCCCAGGGGCGGCTTTTTTTTGGGGTGCCGGGTTTGGCGTATTTGGCTTATTTGCCTTTTGGCCTTTTGGTACCGGGTTTGGCTTTTTTTGGCTCGTGTATCCTGCACCCATGCACTGGCTGGTTGCAGACATCGGCGGAACCAACACACGTTGTGCGGTGGCACGACCAGGTGGCGTCCTGCAGAACATTGAGCTCTTCCGCAACCGGGACTATCCGGGTCTCGACCGCCTGCTCGGCGCCTACCTCGGCATGCTGCCGCCGGCTGAGCGGCCAGATGAAGCCGTGCTGGCCATCGCCGCGCCGATCCATGGCGACGAGATCCGGATGAGCAACATCAACTGGAGTTTCTCGGTCAGCGCGCTGGCGCGCGCTCTCTCACTGCGCCGTGTCACACCGCTGAACGACTTTGCAGCGCAAGCCTACGCGCTGCCGGTGCTCGGTCCGGCCGACCTGCAGCAGATCGGTGGCGGGACCGAAGTGGGCGGCGCGCCGAAAGTGGTGATGGGTCCCGGTACCGGACTCGGTGCCGCTGGGCTGGTGCAGATCGGCGGACGCTGGCATGCCATCACCGGCGAGGGCGGACACGTCACGATGGCGCCGAGCGACGAGCGGGAGGCGCGCATCATCGCGCTGGGGCGCGAGCGTTACGGCCACTGTTCCGCCGAGCGGCTGATCTCCGGCGCCGGCCTTGCCTTCCTCTACATGGCCCTGCATGGCGGTGAAGCACTGACCCCTGACGAGGTCGGCGCACGCATTGCCCGCGGGGAAGCCGCGGCACTTGAGGCCCTGGAGGTGTTTTTCCGGCTGCTCGCCACGGCCGCAAGCAATCTTGCGCTTACCTTTGCGGCTTTCGGCGGCGTCTACATCGGCGGCGGTGTCACGCCGCGATACCTCGATCAGCTGACGGCTTCGGGCTTCCGCGCACGTTTCGAGGACAAGGGTCGCTACCGCCAGATCCTCAGCGGCATTCCGACCTGGGTGATTACCGCCGACCAGCCCGCACTGCGCGGACTTGCCGCCTTCGCCGAGGCCGACAGCGGCGGCTAGCCATCCGGAGTTTCTTCCGGGAGATCGGGCAGCGGTCCCCACAACAACTCGTCCAGACGCGGTGCCCAGCGGTACACGCGCATATCCACACGGCCGGCATTTACCACGATGCCTTCGGCGCGCAGCCTGCTGATCTGGGCCCGGTACCCGGCACTCGACGCCGGGATGGCGATGCGGCCGTTCACCGCAAGCACCCGATGCCACGGCAGACCCAGTCCGGCTGGCGCATGCCTGAGCGCGCGGGCCACCTGTCGCGCACCACGCGGCAGTCCGGCCAGCGCAGCGATCTGCCCATAGCTGGCAACCTGGCCGCGTGGAATCGCCGCAATGACCCGCCAGATCGCCCGCATGCGTGGCTCGCCCGGCATCTGGCTGCCGCAATGACCGTCAGGCCAGGCGCTGCTGCATCGTATCGGTGGCGCCCGGTGCACCGGGCAGCTTCGCGATGATGGGCCTGGTGTCCGGCCGTACGCCACGCCACAGATAAAAGGACTCTGCTGCCTGCTCCACCAGCATGCCCCAGCCCTGGCTGACACGGCCGGCACCATGCTCGCGCGCCCAGTTCACGAAGGGGGTGTCGTGCATGGAGTAGGAAAGGTCATAGCACAGTGTTTCAGGTCCGAGTATCGAGGGCGGAAACGGCGGCAACTCGCCGCGCAGGCCTGCCGAGGTCGCATTGATGACCAGATCGAAATTCTGCCCGCCGAGCTCCTGGAACTGGCAGGCGAGAATCCGGCCCAGCAGGCGGAAATCCCGGGCCAGGTCGCGGGCTTTTTCCGGCGTGCGGTTGGCGATGACGATATCTCGAGGCCTGGTCTCGAAGAGGGCCGGAACGATGCCGCGCGTGGCGCCACCGGCGCCGAGTATCAGAATCCGCGTGCCCGCAAGGCGCACACGCAGATTCTGGCGCAGATCATTGATCAGGCCCGCCCCGTCGGTGTTGTCGCCCTCGATCGCGCCGTCGGCATGCACGATCAGGGTATTCACCGCCCCGGCCAGTTCGGCGCGCGAGGTCAGCCGTGAAGCCAGCCGGGCCACTTCGGTCTTGTGGGGCACCGTGACATTGAGACCACGGACACCCTCGGCAAACAGCTTCCGGACCCGCTCGGCGAGGTCTTCCGGCGCAATGTCCCAGGCTTCGTACGCGATGTCCTGTCCGGTCGCATCGGCAAACAGCCGATGGATGACCGGCGACTTGCTGTGCGCGATCGGATGGCCGATAACGCCGTATCGGTCGGTCATGTTGTGGCCCCCTTTGAGATCCCGCG
>JAHDYN010000374.1 GCA_023383735.1 Gammaproteobacteria bacterium
ATGCCGGCCGCAGCCGGCTGGCCACCAATGTCGAACTGGTGCAGCGCCTGGTGCGGATCAGTCGGGAGTTCGAGCGGCCCCTGGCCAGTTGCGCGCAGGTCCGCGAAATGCTCGGTCTCCGTCGGGCGCAGGCCGTGGCATGACGGAGGTATTGCAGGTCCGGTACACGGTATTCCAGGGTCCGAGTCTCGCCGCACCGTTTGCCGCTGTCGCTGCCGAATTCCAGGAGCCCGCCGGTGCCGGCATGCCGGCAGCACCGCTGGCGGCGAAACTCGCCACCTTCATTCCGCCGGCCCTGATGCGCCGCGTGGTGCTGCCGCCGGGCCAGGTGAGTTTTGCGCAGCTCGCGGCGGCGCTGGCGATTGCCCTGCAGGACCTGCATGGGCGGCTTGGCCTGGAACTGCAGATCCAGCGGCTCAGCGGTGATGCATGCCGGATTCTGCTCGGCTATCACGATGCCCAGGCGAGCATGATGGCGCTTGAAACAGGCCTGGAGCTGGCCACCGCGTTTTTCAACGAGGCGGGCGGGCGTCGCGTCGATCTGCAGCCGATCGAGGCACGCATGCAGATGCTTGCTTCGATCCTGTTGTTGCGCCTGCCTGACCAGACAACCCGGTCACTGATGCGCGTCGCGCGTGCACGGGGCATTCCGGTCTACCCGGTGTCGCCCGGTTCGCGCATCTGGCTCTATGGGCAGGGGCGGGCCGGTCTGCATGGCTTCGTGGCCGCCAGTCACCGGGACTCGCTGAGCGGATCCAATCTGGCGCGCAACAAGTTGCTTGCAAGCCAGCTGATCGCGCAGCTGGGTTTTCCTGGTGCCGGGGCTGCGCCGGTCAGTAACCTTGCCGATGCGCGTATGTATGTGCAGAAAACCGGATTTCCCGTGGTCATCAAGCCCAATGTCGGTCGGCAAGGAAAGGGGGTGACCGCGCAGATCGGCAGCGATCAGGAGCTGGCGGCGGCTTTCGAGACGGCCAACCGGGTCGCATCGGGCAGCGTCCTGATCGAGCGGCATGTGTCCGGTGATGACCATCGCCTGACGGTGATCGGTGGCAGCCTGATCTGGGCCTCATGCCTGGCGCCGCCGCGGGTCGCCGGTGATGGCAGGCGGTCGATCGCGGAGCTGATCGATGCGGAGAACGAGCGGCGCAGGAAGTCCGCACGAGGCGGTGCAGCTGTGGAGCTGGCGCTGGATGCCGACATGCAGGGGCTGCTGGCGAAGCAGGGTTTCAGTGCAGAGGATCGGCCCGCGGCTGGCACGGAGGTGGCGCTGCGCAGCACCGCCAACATTGCGCGGGGCGGAACATTGAGGGACTGCACGGCAGAGATCCATCCGGATAACCGCGAGATGGCGGAATCGCTGGCGCGCTGCTTCCATCTGGATGCGGCCGGTATCGACTTCATGACGCCGGATATCAGTCGCTCCTGGCGCGAGGTCGATTGTGCGGTCATCGAGATCAATGCCACGCCGGGCTTCTCGTCCGATGAGCGTGCAGTGCAGATCGTGCAGGCGCGTTTTCCGCCGGGCTGCGATGGCCGCATTCCCACGGTCGTGCTCATCGGCGCCGACGAACAGCTGTTCAGGCAGGCGGGTGATGCCTTGCAGGTGAACGGTACATGCCTGGGCATGACTGACGGCCGGCGAACGCTGCTTGGCGGACGGGAACGCTTTGCCTCATCCGCCACGCTGCCCGAGCGGGTGCGTGGGCTGCTGCTCGATGCGAGTTGTGATGCGCTGCTGATCGGCGTGACGCCGGCAGAGATCGAGGCGCAGGGATTCCCGCTGGACCGCTGCAGCCTGGCGCTGGTCAGCGCGGGGGTGGAGTTGTCGGCGCCGCTCCGGCAGCTGGTGGAGAACTGCGCAGAGCGCATGGCCGAGGTGGTGAGCGCGCCCGATTGCGCGCAGAAAGTCCAGGAAGTATTGTCCTCTATAAACAGATAGTTGCAAACTTATCGCAGATTCATTCTTCAGCGATACTGGGGCGGCACATCGAGGCTGTCATCGACGGCATGCCAGGTGCCGTTCAGGTAGTCGGGGTTGCCCACGCAGAGCACTGTCAGCAAGCCCAGGTCGGCACGTCTGACTTTCCGCATCAGGCTTTGATCCGGGCTGAGGCGCGCCGTGCGCGTGGGCGGCAGGTCGGCCGACAGGAGAATGCCGTTGCGGATGATCGTGTAGCCGATGCCGCTGTCGATCAGCAGTTGCTCCGCGCGTCCCTTGGCAGCCAGCGTCGAGCGCATGCGCCCGAAATTGGCCTGGGGAAACTGCGCGATGTTGTCCCCGGCGCCAACCGATCCGTGCAGGATGACCTGCTGCACACCGCCAGCCTTTGCACCGGCG
>JAHDYN010000375.1 GCA_023383735.1 Gammaproteobacteria bacterium
ATCGGAGCCGCAAACCGGACAGCTGAGGGGGATGCTGACCTCGGTGGTGCCTGGTGGCCTGCGCTCGACAACTACCGACACGACTTCGGGGATCACATCGCCGGCACGACGCACGATGACTGTGTCGCCGATTCGTACGTCCTTGCGTTTCAGCTCCGCAAAGTTGTGCAAGGTCGCGTTGCTGACGGTAACGCCGCCGACAAAGACAGGCGTCAGACGCGCAACCGGTGTCAGGGCTCCCGTGCGCCCAACCTGCAGGTCGATCGCCTCGACCTGGCTCAGTTGTTCTTCGGCCGGGAACTTGTGGGCAACAGCCCAGCGCGGAGCACGGGCGATGAAGCCCAGCGTCTGTTGCGCGAGACAATCGTCCACCTTGTAGACCACGCCGTCGATGTCGAACGGCAGGGCATTGCGCCGCTCGGCCAGCGTCTTGTAGTAGTCGAGGCAGCCAGCCACTCCGCTGACAACTGAAGTTTCGGTACAGATCGGCAGCCCCCATTCGCCCAATCGTTGCAAGGTGGCACTGTGCCGGTCCGGCATCCGGCCGCCGCTGACCTGGCCGAGTCCGTAGGCAAACATCTCCAGCGGTCGCCGGGCTGCGACAGCGGGATCCAGTTGACGAAGACTGCCTGCCGCGGCATTGCGTGGATTGACGAACAACTTGTCGCCGGATTTCTGCGCCCGCCGGTTCAGCTCGAGAAAGCCCTGGCGCGGCATGTACACCTCGCCGCGAACCTCCATTCGTGCCGGGATCCCCTTCCCTTTCAGCTTCAGCGGCACCGAGGCGATGGTGCGGACGTTATGTGTCACGTCTTCGCCGACCGTGCCGTCTCCCCGGGTTGCCGCACAAACCAGGACGCCATCTTCATACACCAGGCTGATGGCCACGCCATCCAGCTTGGGCTCTGCGGAATAAACCACCATGTCGCTGTCGAGGCGCTCGCGAACCCGCCGGTCGAACTCGAGCAGGTCCTGCTCGGTAAAGGCATTGTCAAGGGAGAGCATCGGCACGCCGTGCACGACTTCGGCGAAACCCCCAGCCACCGCACCACCGACGCGTTGCGTTGGCGAGTCGATATCGACCAGTTCGGGAAAGTCGCGCTCAAGCGCCACGAGTTCCTGGAACAGCCTGTCGTACTCGGCGTCGGGGATCACCGGCTCATCGAGTTCGTAGTAGCGCCTGTTGTGATCGGCGAGCAACTGGCGCAATGCCGAGGCCCGTTGAACCTGCTCCGGAGCCGCCCTTGCTGCCATGCGTTGCGGCGTTTCAGCCACGCCCCTGCCGATGCTGGAACTGGATCACTTCCTCGCGCAGGTAACGCTCACGCTGAATGCTGAGCGTACTGCCCTGCTCGTCGACCAGGTCGCCGTCGAGCTCGCTGGCAATGGCACGGGCGGTGGCCACCATTCGGTCGAAGGCCGCCACACCGTCCACAGGACCGGGCAGCCCCATGAACAGGCTGACACCGGGAAAGCACTCGCTGCGCAGCCGGCTGAGATCGAATGAACCGGGTTCGACAAGGCTGGCGACGCTGAACACCGGCACGACGCCTGGATCGCTCTCCAGGGCATCCTCGGCATGGCAATGAAAGATGCCGAACCGGCCATGCCGCAAGCCCTTGTCACGGAGCGCAAGCACCAGGTCATCACCGGGAAATCCGCGCTTGTCCCGGCACAGCAGGCGGATGGTGACGATCTTGTCGGGAAGAGCAACCGGCGGCGAACTGCTGACAGCAGCCGGCTCCACGGGCTCCAGCCCGGGTTCAACGCGTGCGGGCCTGGAGGCCGGCTTGTGCAGCGAGGAACGCAGCACATCGGAGAGCTTCGCCCGGTACCGTGTCCAGACAAAAACCGCCACCAGCACCAGAGCGGCAGCGAGCAACAGAACCCAGCGGAGTTCTTCCACGATCAGACCTCAACTGGCCGCGAGCTTGACGGCCTCATCGATGTCCACCGCAACCAGGCGCGATACGCCCGGCTCGTTCATGGTCACGCCGGTCAACTGCCTGACCATCTCCATGGTGGTCTTGTTGTGAGTTATCACGATGAACTGCACCGTCCGGGACATCTCCCGGACGATATCGCAGAAGCGGTTGACATTGGCTTCGTCAAGCGGCGCATCGACCTCATCGAGCAGACAGAATGGGGCCGGGTTCAGTTCGAAAATGGAGAAGATCAGTGCCACAGCCGTCAGAGCCTTTTCACCGCCGGAAAGCAGATGAATATGACTGTTGCGCTTGCCCGGCGGCCTGGCCATCACGGTTACGCCCGCACTGAGCAGATCATCGCCATCCAGGCTGAGATAGGCATGGCCACCGCCGAAAAGGCGCGGAAA
>JAHDYN010000002.1:0-8231 GCA_023383735.1 Gammaproteobacteria bacterium
CACACCCCGGCGCCCGGCATCACCGTTACCGCTGCTTCCTTCCGGACCTGACGGGATTCACGACTAGCCGCCGCGAGGGGACCAGCGCGGACTCGGGCACAGGGTATGCGGTGCACTCCTTTTCGGCAAGCAGAGGGCTATACTGGCGAGATGACCAACGAAAAACTGCAACAACTGCTCAAGGAACTGCACCTGGAGCTTGGTGCCACGGAGACGCTTGACCCGCAGTCGCGCCGGCTGGTCGAGCAGGTACTGCGGGACGTCGACCGGATCGACCAGCAGCCTGAGCCGGCCGCCAGCGTCGAGGCACGCCTCAGGGAAGTCATGCTGCGCTTTGAAAGCCAGCATCCGCGCCTCGCCACAACCGTCGGACAGCTGGCCGACGCACTCGGCAAGCTGGGCATCTGAAGCCTGCGCCGACGACGCCTGCCCTCAGCCTCTCAGCCCTACCACTTCAGCAACAGTCCGCGCAGCGTGCTGCAGAAGACGTTTTCGAACTGCGGATGCTTTTCACAGACCTGCAGGACCGGCACGGCAGTCAGGGCCAGCAGCCGGGCCGCCATGCGCGGATCATCGTGACGCAGCATCCGCGATTCATGCAGACGCTCCATCAGCACCAGAATGGCAGCCACGTACCTGTCATGCGACTTCTGCACCAGCGGAAAGAGCGTTGCACCGATCTTCATCGACAGCACGAGGCCATTGCGATGCCTCGCCCAGACCTGCAGATAACTCCGCGCAATGCCATTGACGATGGTTTCCGGCTGCTCGACCGAAATCCCGTCCAGCTCCGCGACTGCCAGCTCGAACACCGGATCGATGATCTGGCAAAGCAGTTCCTCCTTGTCGCGAAAGAACCGGTAAAAACTGCTGCGCGCAATGCCGGCTGCTGCAACGATCGCATCCACGCTGACTGCCGCGTAGCTCTCCTCGACGAACTGCCTTGCCGCAACCTCGCAGACGCGCGCCCTGGTATTTGCAACCCGGCGTCGCACCACCGGGCTGCCCTGAACGGCCGCGGGTCTCTTCTGTCTTGCGTTCATGGGAGCGATTAGGACATATCTGTCCTGATTCTTTCAAGACATGCCCTGCCAGCCGCGCAATTACCGGTGCTTTTATTGACAGGATCCAGATTCCGGGTTCTACTTCGGACTACCCTGTTCGATTATCGTGATCCCAACCGAGGTTGTTGCACCCATGTTCCCACCCGGATTTCTCGGCTCGCGCGCAGACATCCTGATCGACATCGTGACGCTGTCCTTCATCGTCATCCTGCCCATCCTGATCATTTCGTGGCGCATGGCACGCAGCCAGAAGGACTACGTCAATCATCGCCGCATCCAGCTCTGGCTCGGCATCAGTCTGGCCATCGTGGTCGGCATCTTCGAATACGACCTCAAGATGTCCGGCGGCATCTTCGAGATCACCAAAGGCAGCATTTACGAAGGCACGGCACTGCTCAACTGGACGATCTACATCCATACCTTCTTCTCGATCCTGACCTCGCTCATCTGGGTATTTCTGATCATCATTTCGCTGGTCAAGTTCGGCAACCCGCCCCGCCCCAACTCGTTCAGCCGGACTCACCGGATCTTCGGCCGGGCCGGCATGATCTGCATGATCATGGCCGGGGTTACTTCGCCGCCGCTTTACTATTTCGGCTTCGTGGCCTGAGCAACCGGGAAATCGCAGCGATGAGCAATGACGCGACAAGAATAGAGACGGTAAAGGGCGACAGCGCCGAAACCGGCCAGCCAAAATTCATGGCGTCGGTCAAACCGGTGCCCCGGGACATCTGCGAACGGATTTATGCCGGCTGGGATGGCGAAACGCTGCCGACGCCACCCGCCGTTTCGACGATCAGGCCCTTCGAAAAGGGTGACATCTTCCTCGGCTGCACCTATCTCAACAACCCGCACGACAATCACGCCGGGGTCGGGCGCATCGTGCAGTACGACCGCAATTTCCAGTACAAGGGCGTGCTGTGGATCGGGTTCACCAGCCACCTGATCGTGCACCTGCGCTTTTCACCCGATGGCACCCTGTGGGGTTGCGATTGCCAGGGGCATCACATCGTGCAGGTCAGGCCCTCCGGGGCCTTGCTGCCAGAGACCCGGTTTGCCGACGTCGGGCTGGCGAGCCCCTGCTTTCTATCCGACGGCACGATCCTGCTGGCCGACTACTTCAAGGGCAATACACCGCCGCCTGGCACCTGCATACGCGCGATCCCCGGCACCGACGGGCTGATCGGTCAGGGCAAACTCTACCGCTTCAGCGCCGACGGCAGGATACTCAACGAGTGGACACCCGAGACCGCACCTGAGCCCTTCGGCTTCAAGGGCATCACGCACATGACCCTGCATCCGTCCGAAGAGTATGTGACCTACACCACGGAGACCGGCAAGCGGGTCATGCGCTTCAACATCAGGACCGGCACCCAGATGCCCGACCTCAAAGTGTGTCCGGGTGAAACCAGGCCCTTTGAAATGGATCGCAACTGGGCGATTGCGGTCGCCTACCTGCGCGACGGCCGCCTGCTGCTGACCCGCGGGGAAACGGTCGAAGTGCTTGACGAAGCTGGCGGGGTGCTGCGCGAATACCAGCTGCCTGCCTATGGCTGGGCGATGATCCAGCCCGGCATCGACCAGAAGTCCTTCGTCACCACCAACTTCTTCACCGGCATGATGGCCAAGGTGTGCATGGAAACCGGCGCGATACTTGGCACGATCGACAGTGGTACCGGCGTGAAGGACACACCCAAGGGTGTGGTTCCGCGGCTTGGTCTGGCCGGAGTGGCCGAGTATCCGGGCTAGGACTTCAACGCCTCAGGCATCACCCTCGAAGTGATAGACGCCCAGACCACAGATCTTGTGCTGCTCCTGGGCGGAAATGAGGCCCTGGGCCAGGTCTTCCTGCTCCCGCTCGCCGATCCACTCATCCAGTTGATGCAATAGCTCCTCCGCTTTCTGCTCCGACAGCGCCTTGAAGTCACGCACCGACGACTCCGAAATCCGGGCAGACCAGGCGTAGCGTTCCAGCCGGCCGTTTGGCGTTTGCGGACCCTCGCGCGAGATCACCACCGCGTTGTGCGCCAGGGTACTGGCAAGATTCTTCAGCGAAAAAATCATCGACCGTACAAACTCGACATCAACCTCTGTCGGGGTGTACTGGCGGCGAACGGCGCGGAGGCAGTCACCCGCCACCGCCTCGATGGCACCGCAGCGCTCGAGTTCAGATCGGGCCAGGCCTGGCGGAATATTGCCGCCATATCGGCTGACCAGCCCGGCAAAGGAATGCTCGCCTGCCATGAAATCCAGCACCCGCGGCACGCCGTCGACTGAATATTCCGGGTCGGAATGCCAGAAATGCAGGATTTGCGTGAGCGGGTTCAGCTCCGAAGCCCAGAACTTCGCTTCAAGCTGCGCAAGGTCACTCTTGTGTATTCTGGCCACATCCTTGCGGCCGATGCCTGTCACTGCGGAGATGCGGGAAAGACTGGCGGGCCGGCCCCGGACACCGTGCTCGTCCGCGGCCACTGAAATGAACGCTGCCTTCGAGATGTCCGCGAACTCCCTGTAACCGATTCCGGCGCGCAGCAGGAAACGCGCCAGGGGACGCAGGAAACCTCCCAGCCCGACCAGTACCGCCCGCTGCAGGCCGGGATTCCAGATACTTCGACTATCCTTGGGCATCGCATCCACCGTACCCGAAGCACCGACCGGGCAGACAGGATCCACGCGACTCTGGTGAAATGAACGACATTGGCACTCTCTTCATCCTGGTCACGCGCCTGGCGCTTGGCATCCTGTTCGCCACGGCTGCAATTGCCAAGCTGCGAAATCGCCGGGACTTCTACGCGGCAGCGCTCGCCTACCGGCTGCTGCCGCCACGCCAGGCGATCAAACTGGCCGTTATTCTGCCATGGGTCGAAGCGAGCATTGCCATCGGGCTGATGGCCGGTCCGGGCATCGCCTGGTATGCGGCTGCCGGCCTGCTGCTGGTCTATGCCCTGGCCATGGCGGTGAATATCGCACGCGGCCGGCACGACCTGGATTGCGGCTGTGGTGGCCCGCCACAGCCCTTGAGCATCTGGCTGGTGGTGCGCAATTTCGTGCTGGCCGGGGCCGCGTTGGCAGCACCACTGTTGCCGGCTGCCGGCCGCTCGCTCCAGCCCATCGATGTGCTCATCGTCGCCGGTGTGGTCAGCGTCCTGACGTGGCTCTACATCACGGCACACCGGCTGCTGGCAGAATCACGCGCTTCCGGTCGCCAACAGGGCCACAACGCAACTGAGGATCGGTGAATTGGTGGGCCGTGATGGACTCGAACCATCGACCAACGGATTAAAAGTCCCGCCCTTGCGCAAACGCGCACAGACTGACGCAAATCAATATCAATTAAATCATGGTTTTAGCGGGCACTCCCTACCTGTTACCTGCGCTAGTTGGTGCCTGCGTCCGGAAGCCCTTGGCGAAAGCGCATACTCCGACCTGCCCCCCCCGAGTTAGTACGGCTCCGACTTAGGATCCGCAACCAATAGATACCGTCTTCCTAACCCGCTGGCGATACGCCGCGACGAATTCCTCCGAGGTCAGGTCGCCGAGCGAATTATGCGTCGGTGACGAGACACCACCCAAGTCTTTTGCATCAGAACCGATACCCGACACCCACCGCCGTCACCCATGCACTAATCGTAACGTCACTCGAAAGAGATGCCGGCCCAATCGACATGTGCGCCTCTGTATCCGGCTCCAGATAGGCCATCATGACATTGGCAAACCAGCGATCGGCAAAGGGAATATCCACACCAAACTGCGTAACCAGGGACAGCTTGTTCTCGAAATCGAATTCAGCCTTGGTTCCAATGAGTTCATCCAAGGTCGCTGTGGTCTGCTCATCGTAGAAGATCGTGTAAGCGACACCTACACCAATATAGGGCCTGATGAAGGCATCTTCGCCGGCAAAGTACCACTGGGTTAGTACCAGCGGTGTCAGTGACTTTAACCGCCCTACTGCGCCGACACCCTGCAGGCTGCCAGCGCCCTCCAACTCAAACTCAAAGGGCGGAGAGATGAACACCTCAACGGCAAGTTGATCGCCCACAAACCACGTTACCGCAAGCCCTGGCTTCTGATCATTCGACAACTCTGTGCTAGCACCCGGAATGACAGGGATACTGCCACCACCGAGATCAGGGTTGGCGAAATAGACCCCGGCACGGGCCTGCCAGCGAGATGGCTCCGCGGCACGAGCGACCGAGAACGGAAGCCCAAGAACAATAGCCGTCACTACAAGAATCGGCAGCACAGACAAGATATTCGTATTTGTTTGGGGTCTCATGACATGCACCCGCCCTGCCGAATACGGGCCAGATCATCTCCCGCCACCAACTGCCCACCCGCAACTACTGCAACAGGTCGCTTCTGCCCGACGAAAAGTGCATTTAGCAAATCACATGGCTGCGACGTCGCCGTAGATGACCAGATTGCGATGTCGGCACGCCATCCGGCAGCGATGATTCCTGCCACCGTATCCATGCCAAGCGCAGCAGCAGCGTTGTAGGTTACAGCTGCCAACAATTCTGCAGGGCTTAAGCGCAACCTGGCCGCTCCCAACAGCAGGGTAAGCTGCATATCGTGGCTCGGCGCTGTGCCCGGATTGAAGTCGGTTGCAAGGGCAACCCGCACGCCGGCATCAATCAGTTTGCGCGCATCTGTGTCCTGCAGGCCGAGATACAGCGCAGTGGCTGGAAGCAGGGTGGCAACGGTATCGCTGCCAGCCAATGCAGCAATACCATCGGCGCTGATACATTCAAGGTGATCTACGGACAGCGCACCAAGCCGGACACCGGCCAGAGCCGCACCCATCGAGGTGATCTCGTCCGCATGCAAACGCATCCCCAGGTCATGTTGGCGTGCGGCCTGCAGGAACCGGTCAGCACTGGTCAATGAGAAAAAGCCTTTCTCTGGAAACGCATCGACAAAGTCACTGAGCCTTTGCTCGGCAATCAAGGGCAGCAGGCCAATCATGGCATCGCAGTAGTCATCCTCCGACCATCCAGAAGGAAGCGCGTGCAGGCCAAGGAAGGTGCTTTTTACGACCATGCCATGTGCCGCAACTTTGGCCTGCACACGTTTGATGAGTCGCAGCAGCCGTAACTCACCCTCAGGCGTACCTCCATAGCCAGACTTGACCTCAACCGTCGTCACCCCGGACGCAAGCATCGCGGAAAGGTACCCAGCCAGCTGTCGCTCAATCTCGGCATCAGATGCAGTAGCCGTATCGGCTACGGTCCGATGGATGCCACCACCACGCGCAGCGATCTCCGTATAGTCCAGGCCAGACCAGCGCTGAAAGAACTCGTTGGAACGGTCCCCTGAAAACGCCGCATGAGTATGTGCATCGGCCCACGCTGCCGTTGCAAAACAGCCCGTGGCATCCCAAGTGATGGATTGGGCGTCGTCGGGTAGCGTTCCGCTGCGCCCTATGCTGATGATGCGGCCTGTTTCACGCGAGCAGATGATGTCCACAGGGCCAGGAACATATCCGCAGTCTGCGGCCAGCGGATGCGGGCAAAGCCATCACCTGTGAAGGCAGCAGCAAGATTCGCGATCCTGAGCAGCATTCAGGAATCGCTGCCCGGTGGGATCGGAATACGCAGCTTGTGTTCTTGCGCTCGCTGTATTGCTAGCGGATAACCAGCATCGGCATGACGAAGAATGCCAGTTGCCGGATCGGAATTGAGTACGCGACGCAATCGGCGTTCAGCATCTGCAGTACCGTCCGCCACGATCACCATACCGGCATGCTGGCTGTATCCCATACCAACGCCGCCACCATGGTGGAGACTTACCCAGGATGCACCGTTCACCGCATTGATGAGGGCATTCAGAAAGGGCCAGTCGGAAACCGCATCCGAGCCATCCAGCATCGCTTCGGTTTCGCGGTTTGGTGAGGCCACGCTGCCCCCATCCAGGTGGTCGCGACCAATGACGATCGGTGCCTTTACTCGGCCCGACCGGACCAGCTCATTGAACCGGATGCCAGCCTGCTCGCGTTCACCGTAACGTAACCAGCAGATACGGGCCGGCAGACCCTGGAACGGCACCAGCGGGGCACCATTGCGCAACCAGTTCTGTACCGTGGAATTTTCAGGAAAGAGCTCGAGAATGACCTGGTCGGTCACCGCGATATCAGCCGGATCGCCACTCAGCGCCACCCAGCGAAACGGGCCAGCCCCTTCACAAAACATCGGGCGGATGTACTCGGGGACAAAGCCTGGAATATCGAAAGCCTGGCGAATACCTTCTGCCTCAGCCACTGCCCGTATGTTATTGCCATAATCGAAGGTCACGGCACCCCGTCGACGCATTTCCAGCATCCGTTCGACATGACGCGCCATCCCGGCCCGGGCACGCTTCGTCCACCCTGTCGGATCAAGGTTGCGCTGATCGATCGCAGTTGCCAGGTCACTATCGTCGGGAATGTAGCCGTTCAGGGGATCATGGGCGCTGGTCTGATCCGTCAACACATCGGGAATGAAATTGGCCCGGATCATGTCATCCAGAATCAGGGCTACGTTGCCGACAAGACCGATAGACCGACCCTGGCGGAGAGTCGCCCAGTGTCGCAACCTCCGGATCGCATCTTCTACGGAATCGGCAACCTCGTCGAGATAACCCATCTGCAATCGGCGCTGCACCCGCTGCGCATCTACGTCAACACCAAGAAAGGCAGCTCCGGCAAGCTTTGCCGCCAACGGTTGGGCTCCACCCATGCCGCCCAGGCCACCGCTTACTACCGTACGCCCGAGGAGTGCCTGCGAGCCGGAACCAAAATGCTGTCGGCCACATGCCGCAAACGTCTCGTAGGTGCCCTGCAGGATGCCTTGCGTACCAATATAGATCCATGAGCCAGCTGTCATCTGGCCAAACATCATCAGTCCCTTGCGGTCCAGTTCGTGGAAATGCGCCCAGGTTGCCCACTGCGGTACGAGGTTGGAATTGGCAATCAGGACACGCGGGGCATCCGTGTGACTCGGCAAGATACCGACGGGCTTGCCGCTCTGAACCAGCAGCGTCTCGTCTGGCGCCAGCTTGCGCAAGCAGTCCAGGATGGCATCAAAACACTGCCAGTTACGTGCGGCCTTGCCTATACCGCCGTAGACGATCAGGTCGTCCGGCATTTCGGCGACCTCGGGGTCGAGATTGTTCTGAATAAGTCGATAAGCG
>JAHDYN010000002.1:8241-19504 GCA_023383735.1 Gammaproteobacteria bacterium
CCACGTTCTGCAGGTGAGTTCCGCCCCACGAGGAGCCGTCACCCGTCGCGTTCCAGAGAACCCATCCACTTAAGAAAGGTACGCTTCTTCGGCGATACGCTGCTCGATGAGCGCTATATCGGTTGCCAGCACCCGGTCCTCGGCAAGGTGCGCGACATCGGCACGAATACGCTCGTGAACGGCTTGCAGGCGAGGCGCCGCACCATGCGGATGGCGGAAGTCGAGAGCCTGTGCAGAAACCATCAACTCAATCGCGAGCACCTGCCTCAGCTTTTCCACTACCTCCAGCGCTTTGAAACCAGCAACCGGCCCCATCGAAACGTGGTCCTCCTGATCATTGTTGGTGGGGATGGAGTCAACACTTGCTGGAAAACTCAATGCTTTGCACTCGCTGACCAGCGCTGCAGCAGTTACCTGGGCCATCATGAACCCAGACTGCACACCACCATCATCGATAAGAAAATCCGGCAGGCCTGTCCTTCTGGAACTCATGGCCAGGTTAATGCGCCGCTCTGAAATGGATGCCAGCGTAGTAAAAGCCGTGACCAGCTTGTCGGAAACCCGTGCAACATAAATGGCATGGAAGTTTCCACAGGACAGCGACTCCTGGGCTTCCGGGAACAGCAGCGGATTGTCAGCTGCTGCATTGATTTCCTCCTGCAGCACGCGTTCCGCTTGTTCCAGTTCATCCCAGACGGCACCGTGTACCTGCGGGATACAGCGCAGGCTGTATGGGTCCTGTGCCCACTTGATACGGAAATGAGTGTCGTGAATTGCACTCTCACCATCGAGCCAACCCAACACGTCCTTCCCAACATGCAGCGTTCCCTCATGACGATGCAGCGCAAGTACACGCGGATCTAGCGCGCTGCGTGAACCATGCAGAGCTTCAAAGGTCATGGCTGCAGCGAGGTTTGCCGTACGCAGCAGGATCGCACCCTCGTACCAGGCCTTGAGCGCCAGCGCGGTCGTCAGTTGCGTACCGTTGATGAGGCTCAGGCCCTCCTTGGCGGCAAGCTTGAGAGGCTTGAGCCCTGCACGTGTCAGCGCCTCTTGTGCAGTGACACGATTAAAGCTGCCGCCTTCAGGAACGGTACACCAGCCCTCACCGAGCAATGACAGTGCCGCATGCGCGGAGGGCGCCAGGTCTCCCGATGCCCCGACGCTGCCACGTGACGGCACTTCTGGCAACGCACCGGACTCCAGCAGTTGAATGATGGCCGCCACTGTCTCCGGGCGCGTGCCACTGCGGCCCAGCGTGATGGTATTCAGACGAATCAGGCACATCGCCATGACAATGTCACGGCCAAGTGGCTTTCCAACACCACAACAGTGCGAACGAATGAGGTTCCGCTGTTGAGCACTGATCTTGCCAGGAGGAATGAGCACATCAGCAAAGTGTCCAACACCGGTACTCACCCCATATACAGGCCGCTCGTTGCGAATGATGTCAGCCACGTAGTCCGCTGCTGTCACGACTCTTGATCTGGCAGCTGAGCTGAGTGCAATGCTAGGAAGTGTCTTTGGATCTAGTGCGCAGCGAGCCTCTTGCCAAAGGGATTGCGGAGCCAGACCGTCGTCCCCGAGCAGGATCCTTGAAGCTTGTTGTGCCTCAGCTATTTTCGACGCATGTACAGATGATCGGTTACGGTAAGTTTGGTCATCCATTATTTAGCGTCCTCATTACGGAGAATGGACTGGTGCGTCTACTACCGCACGCGACGGCACATTGGACCCCGAAGGAATGCGAACACCAGATCCAATGCTGGCACCTATGCCAACGTGCACATATGTACCAACTACGGCACCGGAATTGAGCGTTACGCCATGATCAATTACTGATGCCACGCCAACCTTTGCACCGTCTGAGATAACCGTTTTCAATCCGATCGCACTACCAACACCTACCTCAGCATTCGTGCGGACTTCAGCACCGGGCGCCAGAAGCGCCAGATGCCCTACCAAAGCACCATCACCCACCACAACCCTATCCACCAGCAATGTTCCATTGCGGAATGCAATGTTTGTCCCGATGGTCGCGCGATTCGAGAGGTAAGCGCCCTTGCCAATGGAAAGCACGGGAAGGTCGCGAATCCAGGTATCCGGGTAAATCGTGAAGTCAGTATTGCCTCGATACCCGAACAGCCGAAAAAGCGCCGTTTTCAACATCGGCACCGAGAGAACGGCAAAGTACAACGGAGTGAAGTAATAGACCGACGTCCAGCACAGGCCATAGAGGCGCCGGTGCATATAGGCTGGATCAGACAATGACCGTTTGAAACGTCCCGGCTTGATCGCGTGCTGATGCCGCAAACTCAGAATTCCAGCCACAAGTATGTAAGCCAGACCGTAGATCACAGGAACCATTGCCGCAAAAAGCAGCTTGACCCAGATCGCATCAACCAAGATGACTGGCGCCAGAGCAGCGACTGCAGGAATCGAAATAATCATCAGCAAGTACAGTGGGATCAGGACGATAGCCATACCTCAGGTCCCGATTCAGCAAGCCAACGCAGAGTCGAGGGATATGGCTACCGGATCTAACCGATCGTACAACCCTCCCCTGCAGCATGAACTATGGAGCGCGAAGGCAGCGAAACCCCGGAAGCAACGCGGGCATGTGGAAATACCGTAGTTCGTGGACCGAGGTATACCGCGCTGCCAACTACAGCGTTGCTGCCAATACGAACACCGTTGTCGATGTCCGAACACGGTCCAATCTTGGCATTGCTGCCCACTTGGACACTCAAGGCCAAGGCGGTCGAAACACCGACCTCGGCGTTGTCGCCGACCGAGGTTCCCGGAGCCAGCAATACCAGGTGGCCTATAACAGCATTGGCGCCGATGGTCACCCGGTCCACCACTAGCATCCCGTTGCGCAACACTACGTTCGTACCAATCGTGGCGCGATTGGAGATGTAAGCGCCCTTGCCAATCGAAAGCAGCGGCAGATCGCGAACCCAAGTATCCGGATAGATTGTGAAATCGGTATCGCCTCGATAGCCAAACAACCGAAACAAGCCCTTCTTGAATAGTGGTACGGACAAGCAGACGAAGTAGATCGGTGTGCAGTAATAAACTGCTGTCCAGCACAGGCCGTATAGGCGGCGATGGAAGTAGAGCGGATGGTCGAGGGTTCGAGGAAAGCGCCCCGGAACGATAGCGCGCTGGTGCGGCAGACTGAGTAAACCAGCAACGAGCACGTAGGCCAGAATGAACACCATGGGGCTTCCCATAACCCAGAGCAATTTCCCCCACAGTGGCCCGATCAGGAACAACGGGGACAGTGCAAAACAACTCGGTAGCGAGATGATCATAAGAATATGGAGCAGCAGTACGGCAGCCCGAATCATGCCGACAGCCTCTGCGAATCTGACGCGCTAATTCCGTCGCGTCTCCGCCTTCTCTGTCGACTCCTGACAAGAAAAGTTTCGCAGGGCTCCTCTCTACCCCCCCCCCCCCGCAGAAATGACGCTACGCGCGGCTACAGAACTGCCAGCAGCAACTGTCACATCCTCAAGAACCCTGGTTCCTGGCCCAAGGTATACGGAGCGCCCTACGTACGCTCCGTCACCCACAGACACCCCACTATCAATCCGACTCACGGCACCCACCACTACCCGATCGCCGATGCTGACGCGCACCGCGAGAACAGTGGCCACACCTATTTCACTTCCGGCACCAATGACAGTGCCAGGACCAAGCAAAGCGAGATGCCCAACCAGCGATCTGGCACCAACGGTCACACGATCCACGATTACGGTGCCATCACTGAGCACCATGTTGGTTCCGAGCGTCGCACGGTTTGAGATGTAGGCCCCAGCACCAATATCCAGCAAGGGCAGATCCCGAATCCAGGTATCAGGATAAACAGTGAAATCGAGGCTACCGCGGTAACCAAACAGGCGAAACGCCAGTTGCTTCAGCGGCGGAACGGAAAGCACCACAAAGTAGACAGGGGTGCAGTAGTAAAGAGCTGTCCAGCAAAGACTATATAGCCACCTGCTGCGATAGATCGGGTCCGCGAGATCGCGTCGATATCGGCCGGGCTTGATAGCGGCCTGGTGAGACAGGCTGAGCAAGCCCGCGATCAATACAAACGCGAGCACATAGGTCGGCGCAGCAACAACGGCCCACAAGACCTTGCCCCATAACGGCCGTATCACGATAAAAGGGGAAATTGCGAGAAAGACAGGGGCCGACACGATGGTGGCCAAATACGTCGTTGCAACCGATGCCCGGATCACGAACATATGGTGGGAGCCCCCGACAGCGGTCGAGTAGAACCCAGACCGCGAAAATCTCGACCGTTATTGTTAACCAGGCAACGTACTACCCAGCGCTATTATTCGGTCGCGGCCCCCACAAGCCTTGACTGAGGCCGATAAGACCACAGTAACCATGCGTTTGGCAACAACGCTACTCTGCACCGGCCGGCTGCCACCCGGAGGCGCTCCTCCTGCCAACGCGGCGCTCGATGAAAATCGTCTGGGGTTTCTTCCGTGTTGAGGGACCTCCGCGCAGCGGGGGCATTGATCCGGCCATGCAACGCACGGAGTAGCTCAGGATCCGCAGGGTCGTGCCTGAGCCCAAGGGCCCATATGACAATACCCATGACTGATTGATTTATTGGTGGGCCGTGATGGACTCGAACCATCGACCAACGGATTAAAAGTCCGATGCTCTACCACCTGAGCTAACGGCCCATATCGGGTATCGGGTGCCGCGAGGGCTTTGGACGCGCGGCATTCTATGCCGGCAGCTCCGAATCAGGCAAACGATAGCGGGTTGGATCGGGGATGCCCGCAGCCTGAAAGCCGGCACGACGCAGACGGCAGGCGTCGCAGCGCCCGCATGCTGCGCCATCGTCAGCCGCCTGGTAACACGACACCGTCAGTGCGAAATCAACGCCCAGGCGGACACCGGCATCGACGATCGCCGCCTTGCTGAGCTTCAGCAGCGGTGCGCACAATTCAATCGACTGACCCTCGACACCCCGGCGTGTCGCGAGATCGGCGAGTCGCTGGAATGCCTGCAGGTACTCGGGCCGGCAATCCGGATAACCGGAGTAGTCCACGGCATTCACACCCGTGTAGATCCGGTCTGCGTCCAGCACCTCGGCCCAGCCGAGCGCAAAGGCCAGGAAGACCGTGTTGCGCGCAGGCACGTAGGTCACGGGAATGCCGGCTCCCGGTGCATCCGGCACGTCGATGCGACTGTCGGTCAGGGCGGAACCGCCAAGCTCGCCGAGGCCGATGGTGAGCGTACGATGCTCGACAGCCCCAAGCTGTTCTGCAAGCCTCGCGGCAGCTTGCAGCTCGGCGCGATGCCGCTGGCCGTAGTCGAAACTCAGCGCGTGACAGGCAAAGCCTGCCTGTCGGGCCATCGCCAGGCAGACCGCAGAATCCATTCCGCCGGACAGCAGCACCACGGCGCGTTTACCCTGCCCTGACATGCTCAATGACCCGGCGCATCGCCCCAGAGATACTTGTGCAGCTGAAGCTGGAACCGCACCGGCAAGCGGTCGGCCAGGATCCACTCGGCCAGATCCCGGGCGGGCAGCTGCCCCCATGAGGGAGAAAACAGCACCTCGCACAGCTGCGCCAGTCCACGTTCGGACAGGACGTGCTTTGACCACTCGTAATCAGCGCGGCTGCAGATCACGAACTTGATCTGGTCGTCGCGCTTGAGCCGCAGCAGATTGCTCCACAGATTGCGTTCGCTCTCGGCGGAGTCGGGCGTCTTGATATCCAGCACGACCGTGACACGGGGATCAACCGCCGAGATGTCGAGCGCCCCGCTGGTTTCCAGCGACACCGCATACCCGGCATCGCACAGCGCCGCGAGCAGTTCAAGGCAGGCAGGCTGAGCCAGCGGCTCGCCGCCGGTCACGCAGACATGGCGGACACTGAAGGCCGATACCCGTTCGAGCACATCCGGAATACCGAGGCGGGTTCCGCCCTGAAACGCATAACTGGTATCGCAGTAGACACAGCGCAGCGGACACCCGGTAAGGCGAACGAAAGCGGTCGGATACCCGGCGGGGCGCGATTCGCCCTGCAGGGAGTGGAAGATCTCGGTGATCCGCAGGACTGACACGAGCTGTCTCTGCCAGTGACGGGGGCGCCAGGCCAGGCCGAGGGCCGGCTAGATGCCCTCGCCGCGCATGCTCTCCAGGCGCTGGCCGGCCAGACGCGCTGCAGTTGTCTCCGGATAGCTGGCCACTACCGCCTGCAATGACTTGCGGGCGGCCGAGTAACGCTTGAGCTCATAGTTGCAGTAACCGATCTTGAGCAGCGCATCGGGGATCTTGCGTGACTGCGGATACTTGTCGACCACGACGGTGAATTCCGCCAGGGCCTTCTCATAGCGCTGGCGGACGTAATCGGTCTCGGCAAGCCAGTACTGTGCATTGTCGAGCAGCGAACTCTCGGGGAACGCCACCATGAACTGGCGCAAGGCTGCATTGGCCTCCTTGTGCCGCCCCTGCTTCAGCAGTTCAAACGCAGCCTGGTAATTGGCCCGGTCGCTGCCGCCGGGGACAGGCAGCTGGCCGGCTTTCAGCTCCTTGCCATCCAGCACGCTGGTGCCCTCACCCTGCGCGCCGCTGCGCTCGCTGACCGACTTCTCGATGGCCTGCAGGCGCCGGTCTGCATCCTGGTATTGCTGCTTCTGTGCGGAACTGGCCTGCTCGAGCTGGAACTGCAGCGTCTCGACCTGCCCGCGCAGCGCCTGGCTGTCGCTCTGCAGCTGTTCGATCTGCTTGAGGATATTGACCAGACCCTCGCTGTCTACCACCCGCTCGACGCGGGTCAGGCGGGAGTCGAGCTCCGACAGCTTGATGAAGGTCGGGTCTTCCTCCGGCGGGACCATCGCACAACCTGCCCCCAGGGTCGCGGCCCTGACGGCCGCGACCAGGGGTGCCGGAACAATTGAAGGCCAATGCATTCGGAACTGCGGCATGCCGGACTCCAGGAGACTACTGTCCGTACACGATCTCGACGCGACGATTCAGCGTCCATGCCTCTTCATCGTCGCCCGTGACAGCCGGACGCTCTTCACCATAGCTCACCGTGCTGATCTGGTCCGAGGCAGCACCCTGCAGCAGCAGCACGTTGCGCACTGCCTGGGCACGCTTTTCGCCGAGGCCGATGTTGTACTCACGGCTGCCGCGCTCGTCGGCATGTCCCTCCAGCCGCACCCGGGAAACCGGGTTGGCCGACAGATACTTGCCATGAGCCTGCAGTACCGCGTTGTACTCCGACTTCACGTCGAAACGGTCGAACTCGAAGTAAATGACGCGGTTCTCCTGCGAAGCGCCCGGGCCACCCAGCGCACTGCCGCCCATCGCACCGCCCTGGCCGGCACCGCTGTCGCTTACACCGGACGACACGGCGCCGGTCTGCGCACCTGCAGATGACGCGGCGTTTTCGTCAACCGTCGATTTCGACGGTCCCGCACAGGCCGCAAGCAGCGCAACAGTCAGCAAGGCGGCAACACTCTTGAGGATAGTCATGCAAGAAAACTCCTTGAACAGAAACAGGACAAACAACTGCAAACCAGCTTTAGTGCCGACCTGTCACACCGGGCAGATCAGTTGGGCGGAAATGGTGACCAGGCCGGCTCCCGCACATCGCCCTCGACCGCCGAGAGGCGCTGCTTGATGCGGCCATTGGCACTGACCGTTGCCAGCACTCCACGCCGGCCCTCGCGGGTTGCGTAGATCAGCGTCTCACCATTGGGGGCAAAACTCGGCGACTCATCCTGGCGACCGTCCGACAGCACCTGTGTGTAGGTCCGGGCCAGATCAACGAGCGCAATTCTATAGTTGCCGCGATCGTTATGCACCACGGCCAGCTGTTTGCCGTCCGGCGAGACGCGCGGCCGGGCATTGTAGCTGCCCTCGAAGGTGACGCGCTGGCTGGCTCCACCCTGGGCAGGAACGCGGTAAACCTGTGGCCTGCCGGTTGAATCAGAGGTGTAGTAGACCTGCTGGCCGTCCAGCGACCAGGCGGGCTCGGTATCGATTGCTGCACCACTGGTCAGCCGGGTCAGCACCTGGCTGTCGAGGTCGAGCGTGTAGATATCCAGGTTGCCGTCCTGGCGCGACAGCGATACCGCAAGCTGCCGGCCATCCGGCGACCAGGCCGGCGCACCATTGACCCCGGGCCGGGCGGAAACCCGCTTGCGCGACCCGGAACGCAGGTCCTGCACATAGATTTCCGAGCGCCGGTTTTCAAACGACACGTAGGCGATGCGACGCCCGTCCGGCGACCAGGCGGGCGACATGATCGGCTGTCCGGACTCCACCATGATGCGCGGATTCTCGCCATCGGCATCGGTGATGATCAGGCGAAAGACACGCTTGTCGGCCGGGCCAGTCGCCGTGATGTAGGCGATGCGCGTGGAGAATATGCCGCGGATACCGGTCAGTTTCTCATAGATCAGATCGGCGACCCGATGGCTGTTGCGGCGAAAATCGGCCGCATTCGTGGCCTGCCGGTAACCAAGCAGCTGCTCACCGCGCAGGACGTCGAAGACCTGGAACTCGATCTGGAACTGGTCGCCGGCGCCCTGCACCACCCGGCCGATGACGAGCACCTCGGTGCCCTGTATTTTCCAGTCACTGAAGTCGACTTGGGCACCAGTCGTCGGCCGCTGCAGCATGTCCTTGCGGTCCATCGGCGCAAACCGCCCCGAGCGCGCCAGATCGGCAGCCACGATGGCGGCTGCGTCCTGCGGTGGCTGGGCCCCGGTGCCGCTCCAGCCAAAGGGCACCACGGCGACAGGCACGGCCTTGTCCACACCCGCGGTGATCTCGATCTGCAGTTCGGCACGCAAACCGGCTGAAATCATCAGCAAGCCAAGGAATGCGGCGGCGCGGTACAAATTGGGTCTGGTCATGCAGCTCTCGATCCGGATTGTCTGGCGGCTATTCTTCGGGTTTGAACACAAAGCGCAAGTTGCGTTCAAACAGGGCCTGATTGGCCGGCATCGGCAGTGGCGAGGCACGCAGCACCGCGGCCTCGATGGAACGACGCACGGCCTCATCCGCCGGGCAGTTGCCGATGCGCACGCCGGTAACCTGCCCACCGGGGATCTGTGTCACGTGCAGCTCGCACTCGAGACCGGCGCGCGCACCTGGCGGCCGCACCCAGTTGCGCTCCACCTTCTGCCTGATGAGCGCGACATACTCGGCCAGCGCACCGGAGTCGGCCGCCGTCAGCAAGGCATCTTCCTCGGCCAACTGGCGCTCGAGTTCAGCCTGTTCGGTACGGCGACGCTTCTCCTCGGCAGCCAGGCGTTGCGCTTCGGCCTTCTCGGCTGCCGCCTTGTCGGCAGCAGCCTTGTCAGCTGCCTTTTTCTCGGCCGCCTTCTGTTCGGCTGCCTTCTTCTCAGCCGCTTTTTGCTCGGCGAGTTTTTTCGTCGCGAGTTTCTGCTCGGCAAGCCGGGCTTCCGCTGCTTTCTGTTCAGCCGCCTTCTTCTCGCTCAGTTGGCGCTCGCGTTCGGCCTGCAACCTCTCGGCCTCCACCTGCCTTGCCGGCGGCTCTGGTTGCGGCGGTTCTGCCGGCACCACCTCGGGCGGCGGCGGCGGACGCCGACGCATCTTGCGCACGGCATCCGGATCGATGAGCGTCGCCTTGATACCCAGGTCGGAGGGCGTGGGTTTATGCGGAATCACCACGCCGCCGAGCAGGATGACGAGCAACAGCACGGCATGGATGCCCAGCGACCAGGCCAGGCTGCGCCTGTCGTCGGCCAGACCCGGAACCCCCGTGTTGCGCACGGCTGCCGCCCCGCCCCTGGAAATCAGCCGCGTCGCCGGGGCTTCGCCGGCGGCTCGGTCAGAAAGCCGACATTCTTTGCACCGGCCTCCTTCAGCAGGACCATGGCGGTCACGACTTCACGGTAGGCCACGCTCTGATCCGCATTGACAAGCACCGGCGTCTGCGGATTGCGCCGCAGCACCGCCGAAGCCAGCTCCACCACCCGCTCGCTGTCGATCGGCTGATCCTCGTCATCGCCGACACTCAGGTACATGCGGCCCTCGGCATCCACCGACAGCACCAGCGGCTCCTGGTCCTGCGCCGCAACGATCGGATCGGCTGCAGCCTCGGGCAGTTCCACATGGATACCCTGGGTGAGCAACGGCGCCGTCACCATGAAGATGACGAGCAGCACCAGCATCACGTCGATATAGGGCACGACATTGATGTCACTCATCAGCCGGCGTTTACGCGTCTTGCGCATGGCTGCTACCGCGATGCCTGTGCGCGGCTGTGCGCATGCCGCTGCAGGACACTGAAGAACTCCTCGATGAAGCTGTCATAGCGCACTTCGAGCCGGGCCACCTTGTCGGCATAGCGGTTATAGGCGATGACAGCCGGGATCGCGGCAAACAGCCCGATGGCCGTGGCAACGAGCGCTTCGGCGATACCCGGCGCCACGACAGCCAGCGTTGCCGACTGCACGTTACCAAGGCCCCGGAAGGAGTTCATGATGCCCCAGACCGTACCGAACAGGCCGATGTACGGACTCGTCGAGCCGATGGTCGCCAGTGTGGAGAGGTTTTCCTCAAGGCGGTCCATCTCGCGCATCTGGGTCACGTGCATCGTGCGACGCACGCCCTCGAGCACCTGTTCCGGTGACATGTTCTGCTGAGCGATCAGCCGGCGAAATTCGCGAAAGCCCGCCTCGAACAGACCGGCCATGTCGCCTGGCGCCGTCTTGTCGCGCGTGATGTCGCGATAGATCGCATTCAGGTCGCCGCCCGACCAGAAACTGGTCTCGAAAGCATCGGAACCGGCCAGTGCCTCGTTCAGGAGACGCCGCTTGCGGATGATGATCGACCACGAAACCACCGATGCGGCCACCAGCAGGCCCATGACCAGCTGGACGACAAAGCTCGCATTGAGGATCATGTCGGCGAAGGAAAGATTCTCGGACATCAGATACTGCCTGTAATAAGAAGTTAAGACTGCCCATCGGAATCAAACAACCCGGGCGTTGCCTCGCCGCTGTTCCGGGGTGCCTGCAGGCCGAAGTACTGCCAGGCACGCCGGGTGACCATGCGACCGCGGGCTGTCCGGCTCATGAAGCCCTGCTGAATGAGGAAGGGCTCGATCACATCCTCGATCGTGCCGCGCTCCTCACCGAGCGCAGCAGCCAGCGATTCAACGCCCACCGGCCCGCCATCAAAGCGCTCGATGATCAGCAACAGGAAGCGGCGGTCGAGCAGATCGAAGCCGCCCGGATCCACATC
>JAHDYN010000376.1 GCA_023383735.1 Gammaproteobacteria bacterium
TTCACCTTGCTGCCGGCACCGATCACGCTCTTCTTGATCTCGACGAAGTTGCCGAGCCTGGCCCCGTCGGCGAGCCGGACTTCGGGCCGCACGCGCGCATAGGGTCCGATGTCGCAGCGCGCACCGATCAGGCCCTGCTCGATGACACAGTGCGAATGGATCACGGTACCGGCACCGATGGTGGCATCGCGTATCAGCGTAAACGGCCCGACTTGCACCCCATCACCCAGCACCACCTCGCCCTCGATGATCACGTTCGCGTCGATGCAGACGTCGCGGCCACAGCGGAGGGTGCCGCGCACATCGAGCCGTTCCGGGTCAGCCAGGCTGACGCCGGACACCATCAGCGCCGTGTTGATACGGCGCCGGAGTATTGCCTCGGCTTCGGCCAGCTGCACCTTGTCGTTGATGCCCAGCACCTCATCAGCCGAAGCAGCCGTGGCCGACACCACGGGCACGCCGTCCCTGACGGCCAGCCCGACGCAGTCGGTGAGGTAGAACTCCTTCTGCGCATTGTTGGCGCGCAGTCGCCGGGTCCAGCCGGCCAGCAGCGATGCCGGACAGGCCAGCAGGCCGGTATTGATCTCGTCGATCTCACGCTGCGCCGGCGTGGCATCCTTTTCTTCGACGATGGCGCTGATCTTGCCGCGCGCGCCGCGGATGATCCGCCCATAGCCGGTCGGCACGGGCAGCCGCGCGGTCAGTATCGCGAGCTGGCCTTTTGCGGCCTTGCTGACCAGCTTGCGCAGCGTTTCCGGCAACACCAGCGGCACGTCGCCATAGAGCACCAGCACCACGTCTTTGGGCCGGATGCCCGGCATGGCCTGACGCACGGCGTGTCCGGTACCGCGCTGCTCGGCCTGGTGAATCCACTTGATCGGCTGGCCGGCAAAGGCCTGCTTGACCAGCTCGCCACCATGGCCGTGCACCACGCGCATTTCACGCGCGCGCAGCGCCTGGGCCGAACCGAGCACATGGGCGAGCAGCGGCCGGCCGGCCAGCGGGTGCAATACCTTGGGGAGGTCGGAGCGCATGCGTTTGCCCTGACCGGCGGCGAGAACCACGACGGTGAGATTTGTCATGCCGGAATTATATGTAGGAGCGCCTTCAGGCGCGATCCTTTCCCGTGGGAGCGGCTTCAGCCGCGATTTTTTGGGGCGGAGATCGCGCCTGAAGGCGCTCCTGCGGGCGCTCCTACTTGCGCTTGCCCTTGAGCTTCTGGACGGCGCGATAGCGTGCCGCGGCTTCGACGAGCTGCTCCTGCGCATGGGCCAGGTCTTCCTTGCCGGTCGCGCCCTTCAGCGCTTCCTCGGCAGCCCGGCGAGCATCGTCTGCTGCCTGCTCGTCGAGCTGATCGGCACGCAGCGCGGTGTCGGCAAGAATCGACACCAGGGTCGGCTGGACCTCGAGCAGTCCACCGGTGACGTAAAAGAAACGCTCCTCCTCGCCATCGTTCTGCACGCGCACTTCGCCGGGACGCAGGTTCATCATCATCGGCGCATGGCGCGGGGCAATGCCCACCTCGCCATACTTGCCCGGCGCGATGACGAGGTTGCCCTCACCCGACCAGATCTGGCCTTCGGCGCTGACGATGTCGACTTTGATTGTGCTCATGATTCTGTCCCGACGAAGCCGCTCCTACTGGAGAGTCTTGGCCTTTTCGACGGCATCATCAATGGTACCAACCATGTAGAAGGCCTGTTCGGGCAGATAGTCGTACTCGCCGGCCACGATGCCCTTGAAGCCGCGGATGGTCTCCTTCAACGATACGTACTTGCCGTCCTGGCCGGTGAACTGCGAGGCCACGAAGAAGGGCTGCGACAGGAAGCGCTGGATCTTGCGCGCCCGCTGCACGATCTGCTTGTCTTCCTCGGACAGCTCGTCCATGCCGAGAATCGCGATGATGTCCTGCAGCTCCTTGTAACGCTGCAGCACCGACTGCACGGAACGCGCCACTTCGTAGTGATCCTGGCCGATCACGTTCGGATCGAGCAGGCGGCTGGTGGAGTCGAGCGGGTCCACGGCCGGATAGATGCCGAGCTCGGCGACCTGGCGCGACAGCACCAGCGTGGCCTCGAGATGCGCGAAGGTGGTGGCCGGCGACGGGTCGGTGAGATCGTCCGCAGGCACGTAAACGGCCTGGAAAGAGGTGATCGAACCGGTCTTGGTCGAGGTGATGCGCTCCTGCAGTACGCCCATTTCCTCGGCGAGTGTCGGCTGGTAACCCACCGCGGAGGGCATGCGGCCGAGCAGTGCCGATACCTCGGTGCCGGCCAGCGTGTAGCGGTAGATGTTGTCGATGAACATGAGCACGTCGCGGCCTT
>JAHDYN010000377.1:0-2030 GCA_023383735.1 Gammaproteobacteria bacterium
ATATCGTGGCTCTCTGCCAGCAGGCCGAGTTCCGTGATTTGGGCCGGCGTCACATCCGGCTCGAGAATGATGTCGATCTTCACTACCGGCTCCTTCGATGCCTGCGGCTCCGTTACGGGCTTTGCCAGCATCGGAACCAGAGGCGATATGATAAGCCCCTGGCCGGCAATGGCCATCCGCGCCGCGGAGCGTGCGGCAAACTCTGGTTGAAGGGCCTGTTGCCCGGGTGAAATGCAATTGAAAAAGCAGCTGCTGGGCAACTTCCTCCTGATGCTTTTCTCCACTGCCATCACGCTGCTGCTGGCGGAGTTCGGCCTGCGCCTGCTGGCTCCCAACCTGGCGAGCGAACCCGTCACCTCCAACCAGTACAACTTCTATCGCTACGACCCGGTGCTCGGCTGGTCGAACATACCCGATGCGCGGGGTGTATTTTCCAGGGCCGAGTTCAGCTACCCCCTGAACATCAACAGCCTGGGCCTGCGTGGCGCAGAGATCGCCGTGGACAAACCGGCGGGTGTGCGGCGCGTGGCCGTGCTCGGCGACAGCTTCGTGTGGGGCATCGGCGCTGCGGAACCGGAACTGTTCACCACCCTGCTGGCCGGCTCGCTGCCCTCAACCCAGGTATTGAACTTCGGCGTTGCCGGCTACAGCCCCATCCAGTATTACCTGCTGACCGACAAGGTTCTCGCGCTTGACCCGGATGTCGTCATCATCAGCTTCTGCCTGGGCAACGATTTCCCCGATGCGGTCTACTGGAACCGCTACGACTACTACAAGCCGTACGCCAGGCTTGATGAGTCGGGCCAGCTGGTCGTGGACGGCTACCCGCTACCTGATATCAAGAAATTTCCGGCCCGCTACGACAGCGGCGTGTTTGCGTGGGTGCATGAACACTCGTACCTGGTGCGTCTCGTCGATCGCTTCATGCGCGGCATGGGTGACGGCCTCGATCGTCATGGCCAGAAGGGTCCGGAGGATTTCGAGGAAGGCGATATCTACCTGCAACCGGACAAGGCCTCGACCGGTCGGGTCGTGCAGGTCAACGCAAAGCTGCTTGAGGCGCTCTCGGCCGCCTACCTGGCGCGCGGCATTCCGGTGATCGTGCTGGCTGCGCCGACCAAGTGCGAGCTTGGCCAGTGCTACACGCTCAAGGGCCGCAGCGATGCAGCGCGCAGCCTGCTGAAGCGTGCGGTCAGCGGGCTCCCGGTGACGCTGATCGACCCCGCCGACCACTTCGACAGCGCGGACTTCTGGCGCAAGGATGCCCACTGGAATGCCTCCGGTCACCGCAAGATCGCCGATGCGCTGCTCCCTGCCGTGCAGGGCGCGCTGGCGGCTCGCGACGGGTCGGCACCACTGGGCCGGTAGGCAGCTCAGAACAGCGTGTAGATGAACGGCGCGACCGCGGAGCCCTGGCCCAGCACCAGCAGTGCACCGAGCAGCAGCATCACGAGAATCACGGGCGCCAGCCAGAACTTCTTGCGCACGCGCATGAAGCCCCACAGATCCTTCAGTAAATCCAGCATCAGCGTTTCCGTCGGAAGTTGATTGAAAGCCTAGTAGGGCTTGTCCATGGAGCCGGTCTTCGCATCACCGCCCTGCTCTCTATAGGATGAGGCATCCCGATCCAACTTGCGACGCATCGGGTCCTTCTTCAGCAGGCGCAGCACCAGGGCCACCGGCACGATGACCAGCACGAAAATCACCGTCATGAGCACCGGCGTGGTGATTTTGCTCATCACCAGGCCGAATCTCATCCAGCCGCGATAGACCGGGCCGAGGCTCGCGGGCAGCACCAGTCCCCACAGGACCAGCACACCGCCGATGAGCAGCGGCCAGTCGGGTATCGGCCGCTCCAGCAGCCACGGGAAAAAGCCGGCAAACAGCGCCACGACGATGACGCCGGTGGTGATGCCGAACTGGCGCAGCTCGCGCGGGCCTGCAACGGGGATATCGTGGCTCATCAGTCCAGTTCGAACTCCTGCATCCAGTCCTTGTCGTCCGGCTGTTCCGGCTGTTCGGATCTCGCC
>JAHDYN010000377.1:2040-2303 GCA_023383735.1 Gammaproteobacteria bacterium
GTGCGCATGAAGCAGCGGTATGAGTCAGCGGGGGTGCAGACCGGTGGTTCGCCCCGCACGTTGAACGAGGTATTGACCAGCACGGCACAGCCCGTCTTCGACTCGAAAGCCCTCAGCAGGGCGTGATAGCGCGGGTTGGTCTCCGGATGCACGGTCTGCACGCGGGCCGAGTAGTCCACGTGCGTGATGGCCGGCAGCTCGGAGCGCGGTATGTTCAGCTTTTCGATGCCGAACAGCTTGTCCTGCTCCGGCGTCATCGGTTT
>JAHDYN010000378.1 GCA_023383735.1 Gammaproteobacteria bacterium
TGGTCGGGCTGCGCTATCTGATTGCCTTCGGCCTGCCCGGTTCGGGGATGGCGACGGTCTATGTCGCGCTGGCCTTTATCGGCCAGTTCGCCCTGCTCGGCTTCCTGCCGCTGATGCTGCTGCTCGGACCGGTCGCACTGGTTCTGCCTCGCAAGACGCTGCTGATGGCCATCGGCGTACCGGTCGCGGCGGCCGGCCTGACCATCCTCGTGCTCGATACCAATGTGTTTGCGGAATACCGCTATCACATGAGCGCACTGACGGCGCAGATCTTCGAAACCTCGACCTGGATCTTTGCCGGCATCATCTTCGGTGTTGCGCTGCTCTTTGAAGCCCTACTTGCAGGCAATGTCTGGCAACGGGTCACCGCGAGCAAAGGTGGCAAGGGCCCGTGGCTCGCCACCGCGCTGATCCTCTGCTGGTGCGGCGGTCAGGGTATCCATATCTGGGCGGATGCAACCGCGTATACCCCGGTGCTGGGTTTCACGCGTTACATGCCGGTGTATTTCCCGATGAAAGCCACGCGGCGCCTGGCGAAAATGGGCCTGATCGACCCCGCAGAGGTGGAACGGGCGCGCCTGCTGCGCAAGGCCGGCGCGCAGGACAGCGGCCAGCTGCGCTATCCGCTCAACCCGCTCAGCTGCGATGCCGACAGCGCACAGCTGCCGAACATCCTCTTCATCGTGGTCGATGCCCTGCGGCCTGACCGCATCAGCCCGGAAAACACACCGTATATAGCCACTTTCGCCGCCCAGGGACTCCAGTTCCGCGATCACTACAGCGGCGGGAATTCCTCGCGCATGGGCTTCTTCTCGATGTTCTACGGCCTGCCGAGCACCTACTGGCAGGCCTTCAACGACACGCAGCGCCAGCCGGTACTCATGGATCAGCTGGTCGCGCGCGGCTACGAGATCACCGCGTTCAGCTCAGTGGGTTTTGGCAGCCCGGCACGGATCGACCACACCCTCTTCGCGGCGGTTGATCCCAAGTCCCTGTATACAGCACCCCGCGGCGGCGACCGGAACGTGGATATCACCCGCGCCTGGCGCCAGTGGTTCGATGCCCGCAGCGCGCCGGACCAGGCGTGGTTCAGCCTCCTCTACTACGACCCCGGCAATGCCGCCAGCGATGCGGGCGCGGCCCCGCGCACCCTGAGCGAACGGGAAGCGGCCTACATGCATGGCATCAAGGCCAGCGATCATGAGGTGCAGGAGGTACTCGCCGCCTTCGACGCCGGAACGGCGGGACGCGAGACGCTGGTGATTCTCGCCAGCGACCACGGCTACGAGTTCGACGAACTGGGACTCGGCAACATCGGCCACGGCAGCAACTACGGCCCCTGGCAGCTGCGCTCCACGCTGATCATGCGCTGGCCCGGCCGCGAACCGCAGGTCTACACGCATCGCAGTGCACATCAGGATCTGCCCGGCACCCTGCTGCAGGAAGTCTTCGGTTGCAGCAATCCCCTGGCGGATTACAGCAGCGGCAGGAACCTGTTCAGCGGGCAGTCCTGGGACTGGATGATCGCCGGCAGTTACAGCAGCCACGCGATCATCCAGCCGGACAAGCTGATCGTGAGCTACCCCGGCGGACTGGTGGAGGTGCTGGGGCCTGACTACCGCCCGCAAGCCGGCCTCCGGCCCGATCCGGCCACGATTGAGGCCACCCTGCTCGAGATGCGGCGCTTTTACCGGTGAATGCGGTGAAGGAAGGAACGGTCGGCGCGCTGCGACTGCTGTTCTACGTCGAACAGGACTATTCCTTCGACATTCTCCGCCCGCTGCAGGCCGAGGCCCGGCAACGCGGGCACGAGGTGCGCTGGCTGGTATTCGGCGATGCATCGTCGGCCTTGCTGAAAGCGGACGAGGTCGCTGTCCGGAATGCGGCGGATGCCGTCGCTTACCACCCGGACGTTGTCGTTGCGCCCGGCGACCGCGTGCCGGCTTTCATCCCCGGCCTGAAGGTCGAGGTCTTTCACGGCCTCAATGAGGACAAGCGCGGCAACCTCATTCCCGAGCGCGGACTGTTCGATCTCTACTGCACGCAGAGTCCGTCGCAGACCGCGATGTTGCAACCCCTGGCGCTTCGTCGCGGCTGGTTCCAGGTGCGGGAAACCGGCTGGCTCAAGCTGGACACGCTGTTCGGCTTTCCTGCCAGGCCTGCCGCCCGCGACCGGCCACAGATCCTGCTCGCTTCGACGTTCACACCCAGCCTGTCCGGCGCGGAAGCACTCTACCCGGAAATCGCCCGGCTCAGCCAGTCACCGGAATGGCAGTGGCTGG
>JAHDYN010000379.1:0-1390 GCA_023383735.1 Gammaproteobacteria bacterium
TGGAGGGCAACTCCGCCGTTTCCTACGAGAGTTTTGCCGAGGGCTGGCTCGAGGGTGACAAGGTGCTGGGCAGGCCGGTAGACCTGCTTGTCGCACCGGATGGATCCTTGCTGGTAAGCGATGATGAGCGCGGCGTGATCTACCGCATCAGCTATCAACCGGCCGCCTGAGCGGGCGGTGCCCGATAAACAGAGAGAGGATTCGATGTCGATACGCGGATTCCTGACGAAACTGGTACGGGCGCTCTGGTATGGACTCGATACCCTGCGCCGGTTGTTGCACCTCGTGCTTCTGCTTGGCCTGTTCATCGCCCTGCTGGCGGGTCTTGCCGGTGGCGTGGCACCGGTTCCGTCCACTGCGGCGCTGGTGATCAATCCGGGCGGAGCATTGGTGGAGCAGCTGGAAGGCAGTCCGCTCGACCGTGCGCTCGCCGAGCTCAACAACCAGGCGGAACCACAGACGCTGGTGCGAGAGCTGATCGAGAGCCTCGAGCATGCGGCGGGTGATGACCGGATTCAGGCAGTTGTTCTGGAACTCGATGGCCTTGAGTCGGGCGGCCTGGCCAAATTGCAGGCGGTAGGCCAGGCCATCGACAAGGTGCGCGCTGCCGGCAAGAAGGTCGTTGCCTTTGGCAACGGTTATTCGCGCGATCAGTACCACCTCGCATCCCGTGCGGACGAGGTGATCATGCATGACCTCGGCATGGTCTATCTCGATGGCTACGAGTACTACCGGATGTTCTTCAAGAGCGCCCTGGAAAAGCTCTATATCGACGTCAATGTGTTCAAGGTCGGCGAATTCAAGTCTTTCGTTGAACCGTTCACCCGCGACGACATGTCGGCGGAAGACCGGGAGGCCAGTCAGCGCTGGGTGGGTGCATTGTGGCGTGCCTGGGAGGGCGATGTCGCGGCAGCACGCGGTCTTGAGCCGGAGGCGCTTGATGCCTACGCCAACGAGTTCGCCACACGGATCGAGGAGGCCGACGGACATGCGGCGAGGGCTGCAGTCGATGCGCGTCTTGTCGACCGGCTCATGAGCCGTCCGCAGTTCGACGAGTACATGATGGAGCTCGTCGGCCCCGGAAAGGGCGATGATGGCAGCTACAGCGCGATAGGCTTCCGGGACTATCTGGCAGCCACGGCGCTGGAGCGCAAGCTTGCCGAGCCGCACGAGCACAATGTCGCGATCATCGTGGCGTCGGGAGAGATCGTCGATGGCGAGGCACCGCCGGGAACCGTGGGCGGAGATTCCCTGGCCTGGCAGATCCGCGAGGCCCGGATGGACGACAGCATCAGCGCTTTGGTATTGCGGATCGACAGCCCCGGCGGCAGCATGTTTGCCTCGCAGGTCATCAATGATGAGCTGGATGCACTGAAGGCGGCTGACAAGC
>JAHDYN010000379.1:1400-2274 GCA_023383735.1 Gammaproteobacteria bacterium
ATGAGCTCAGTCGCTGCGTCAGGCGGCTACTACATCGCGATGCCTGCCGACGAGATCTGGGCCAGCAGCAGCACCATCACTGGCTCGATCGGCGTCGGCGCAATACTGCCGACCGTGCAGCGCGGGCTCGAGCGGCTCGGCATCCATGTCGATGGCTTCGGCACCACCAAGCTCGCCGGCCAGCTGCGGCTGGACCGGCCGCTCGGCGAGGATGCCCGCCGGGTGCTGACGGCCAGTGTCGAGGACGCCTACCGGATATTTGTCGGGCAGGTTGCCGAAGCACGTGACATGACACCGGAGCGCGCCGACAGCATTGCCCGCGGGCGGGTATGGATTGGCGCGGACGGGCTGGAACTCGGACTGGTAGACAGTCTCGGTGGCATTGATGAGGCGGTCCAGGCGGCGGCCAGCCGCGCCGGGCTGCAGGAGGGCGGTTACGGGCGCAGCTATATCGAGCCCGAGCTGTCCTTTGCCCAGCGACTGGCGGCGGCGTTGGTCATGCGCACCGTGCGCGCCCTGACGGCACTGGGTTTGCGGGAACCGGCGCTGGTTCCGGGCGAGTTCCTGCGCAGGACCCTGCGCTCGCTGGACCGGGAGGTGAAATCGCTGACGGCGCTCAACGATCCGCGCGGTCTCTACTACCACTGCTTCTGTACGGTCGACTAGGGCTTCTTCGGATAGTCGTAGATCTGCAGGCTGCCTGATGCGTTTGAGATTCCTGTCCAGTTCTCCAGATCGAGATCGATGGCCACCATCCCGCAGGTCGGGATGTTGTCTATGTCGCTGCCTGCAAGCCGGTTGGCAAGTTCCGTCAGGCCGGGATTGTGGCCACAGACTATGATGTTTCTGAATGCATCGGCCTGGCGCGCAAGCA
>JAHDYN010000380.1 GCA_023383735.1 Gammaproteobacteria bacterium
TGAGCTCAAGACATACTCACGCGATATCCTGTATGCATCACTCGATAACATCACTCCGATAGCAATCGCGTAACAGACCGCGAGCGTCAGGAGAACGCCCAGCACACGCTTGCGGATCGCAACGCGCCGTGACATCACGGCCTGAACGCAAGAACCCCAAAAGCCCATATATTGATTATCACCCGAGGCCAGCGCCCATGACCATCGCACACCCCCCCAACCATTAATCGAGCCATCGATATCCTGATCAGCGGCGTATTGACGTCCATTACCTGATGACGCCCAATAACAGGCCTGACACCACCCTGCCCTGGACCGGTATTCATGGCACGACTATTCGAACAAATCGACAACACCCTGGCAGCCTGGATCCGGCAGCAGCAGATGTTTTTCGTCGCGACCGCGCCGCTGTCGGGCAATGGCAGCGTGAACTGCTCGCCCAAGGGACTGGATACGCTGCGCATCCTCGGCCCCCGTGAGGTTGCCTGGCTGGATCTGGGTGGCAGCGGCATCGAAACCGTGGCGCATCTCAAGGAGAACGGGCGCATCGTGCTGATGTTCTGCGCCTTCGAAGGTGCACCGCGCATCCTTCGCCTGCATGGGCAGGGCAGCGTGATCGAGCGCGGCCATCCGGATTTCAACACGCTGCTGGCAACCTTCCCACCGCAGCCGGTGTGCCGCAACCTCATCCGCATCAAGGTGACGCGTATTTCGGACTCCTGCGGCTGGGGCGTACCGCTGTACGACTACACCGGGCAACGCGACGAGATCGCACGGGCGGTGGCCGGCAAGACGCCCGAGCAGCTGCGCGCCAAGGCGGAAAAGCAGAATCGTCGCAGCATCGACGGCCTCGAGGGTCTGGACCTCGAAGCGCTCAAGTAGCCCGGATCAGACCGCGATTTCCACCACACTGAAAAAACACGGTATCGCGCGCAGCATCTCGAAGCTGGGACTGGCCTCGCGCACGATCGCTGCGGACTGGGTGCGCGCCGGACGCGTTGCGGTCAATGGTCGTGTGGTGCGCGATCCGGAATTTCCGGTGGTCATTGATCGCGATCAACTGACGCTGGACGGGCAGCCGCTGCTCGCCGCCGAAAAGCGCTATCTGATGCTCAACAAGCCGCGCGGACTGGTCACCACGACAACCGACGAAAAGGGCCGCGACACGGTCTATCGTTGTTTCGATGCTGCCGGACTGCCGTGGCTCGCGCCTGTCGGCCGACTGGACAAGGCCAGCGAAGGGCTCCTGCTGTTCAGCAACGATCCGGCGTGGGCGGCGCGCCTCACCGATCCGGCGACCGGACCCGACAAGACCTATCACGTGCAGATCAGCGCGCAGGCCGATGCGGACCTGTTGCAGCACCTCGTTGCCGGCATCAACAGCGAGGACGGACGACTGGCAGCAAAGTCGGCACGCCTGATCCGCAGCGGCGAGAAGAACGCCTGGCTGGAAGTCGTGCTCGATGAAGGCCGCAACCGGCATATCCGCCGCCTGCTCGAAGCGCATGGCATCGGCGTGCTGCGCCTGATCCGCACCGCCATCGGCCCGCTGCAACTCGGCACGCTGGCCAAAGGCCAGTGGCGTTGGCTGGCAGAGCACGAGTACCGCTAGAATTCGCGCATGCAGATCGGACCCTACACGCTCGGCTCCCCGGTGATACTCGCGCCGATGGCCGGCGTCACCGACAAGCCGTTCAGGCTGCTGTGCCGGCAGCTGGGGGCGGGCCTCGCCGTGTCGGAGATGACCAGCGCCAATCCCCGCCTGCGCGGAACGCGCAAGTCGCGGCAGCGCCTGGATTTCAGCAACGAGCCGGGGCCGGTCGGTGTACAGATTGCCGGCCATGATCCGCAACAGCTGGCCGATGCCGCACGCTACTGCATGGACCAGGGCGCGCAGCTCATCGATATCAACATGGGCTGCCCGGCGAAGAAGGTCTGCAACGTGGCGGCCGGCTCTGCCCTGTTGCGTGACGAACTGCTGGTGGGACGGATACTCGATGCCGTGGTCCGCGCCGTACCCGTGCCAGTCACGCTCAAGATCCGCACCGGCTATACACGCGGACAGCGCAATGCCCTCAGCGTCGCGCGCATCGCCGAATCGGCCGGCATCGCCGCCCTCGCCGTACACGGCCGCACGCGTGAAGACCTGTTCAGGGGCGAAGCCGAATACGACAGCGTCGCCGCCGTGAAGGCCGCGATCGGCATACCGGTGATCGCCAACGGCGACATCGATACGCCGGAGAAGGCCCGGCAGGTGCTCGACACCACCG
>JAHDYN010000381.1 GCA_023383735.1 Gammaproteobacteria bacterium
GTTGGTCATTGTCGTCTCCTCGTGCCGGTTGGCTTCTCTATGGGACGTACTCTAGAGGCCGGCGACCAGGGATTCCTTTCAGGGGGGTAACACTTTGTATCAAGGTGTAACAGCTGGCCTTTCGCCGGTCTTATGTCAGGTTGCCGGCATGTGACACGGTTAATGGTATAAAAGCTTCCGTAATGAGTGGGTTAGCAGCCACTTGAGACAGAATTTGTGGGGAAGTGTCTCGTCATGAAAAGCTTTTGGTCCAAGAACCTGAAAACCATCCTGGCCGTCGCCCTCGTGGCGGGCCTGTCGATACCGGCCAGCCAGGCCGCATCGGTGTATCTGACGCCTGCCAGTGTGAACGGCATTTATGACCCGAATGCGGCAAGTAATACGGTATCGGTAGAACTCTGGATGGATTTCACCGGTGAGCCGACCATCGGTGGGGGCATTGATCTGGATTTCCAGGGGCCGATCTCGATGGGGGTGTTCACGCCCACGAGTTATTTCACCAGTACGGCTGATCCGGACTTCACGGGCCACGGTACCGCGGATGCGGATAACGATTACGAGATCCACTTCGGCAATTTCGCCGGTTTGAGTGGAGTCAACAGGCTCGGTGATATTTCCGTCAACCTGCTGGGCGCTGGCGAAGGCAGGATACTGCTGTCCATCAACAGGCTTTACGGCGTCTTCTACGGCACCGATTTCCTCTCACAGGACGTTGACCTTCTGCCCGAGGGTGGCGCCGCAATCACTGCCAGTGCCGTACCTGCACCGGCCGGCGTCTGGCTGCTGCTGACCGGCCTCGCAGGCCTCGCCACCCGGCGCTACGCACGCCGCGGCTGATCCAGCCACACCTTGCCGGTGGTTCGCACCGGCAGGGTCTTCTCGCCTCGCCAAAGCGCTGCAGCAAGGCCTGACTGATGTCTGCCCGCAAGACCAGTCGCGGCGGTGCCGACCTCGGCCGCGCGCCGGTGGTCCCATCGACCCGATCCGCAGTCTGTGCGAGGATCTTCCAAGCTGGCTCTGCCGCCCCGTGACCAGCCTCCGTGAGCAGCACCTTGTGGTGGTCGCGCTGGACCAGCAGTCCGCCGGCATGAGGCATCGTCAGCCAGACAAGCATTGACGACACCATGTGCGCTCATCACACAAAGGGAACCGTTATGCATACGAAGCTCCTGCCTGTATTTGCCGCAATGACGCTGATGCTTTCTGCAGCCATGCCCGTGCATGCCGCGGGCGAGGCGACCACGAATCGCGACTGGTGGCCACAGCAGCTCGACCTACAGCCCTTGCGCCAGCATGCCGCCGAGTCGAACCCGATGGGCGATGACTTCGACTACGCCAGGGAATTCAGCAAGCTTGATCTCGGTGTGGTGAAGAAAGACATCGAGGCCGCACTGACCACCTCGCAGGACTGGTGGCCGGCTGATTACGGCCACTACGGTCCCTTCATGATCCGCATGGCCTGGCACAGTGCCGGTACCTACCGCATATTCGATGGCCGCGGAGGTGCCGCTGGCGGCCAGCAGCGTTTCGAGCCGCTCAACAGCTGGCCCGACAACGCGAACCTCGACAAGGCGCGGCGCCTCCTGTGGCCGGTCAAGCAGAAATACGGCCGGCAGATGTCCTGGGCCGATCTCATGGTGCTGGCGGGCAATGTGTCGCTCGAATCGATGGGTTTCAAGACCCTCGGCTTTGCCGGCGGGCGCCAGGACGACTGGGAGCCGGAGATCGTCGACTGGGGCATGGAGAAGAAGTGGCTTGAGGACCAGCGTTACTCGGGTGAGCGTGAACTCGCCAGGCCGCTCGCGGCGGTGCAGATGGGCCTGATCTACGTCAATCCCGAAGGCCCGAACGGCAATCCCGATCCGCTGGCCGCGGCGAAAGACATTCGCGACACCTTCGGCCGCATGGCCATGAACGACGAGGAAACCGTTGCGCTGATCGCCGGCGGACACACCTTCGGCAAGGCCCACGGCGCGCACAAACCAGACGCCTGTGTGGGTCCGGAGCCTGCGGCTGCAGGCCTTGAAGATCAGGGATTTGGCTGGAAAAACACCTGCGGCAAGGGCAATGCCGAAGACACCGTGACCAGCGGTCTCGAAGGTGCGTGGACGGCCGCGCCGACCAAATGGACGATGATGTATCTCACCAACCTGCACGGCTTCGAATGGGTGCAGACCAAAAGCCCGGCTGGTGCCATACAGTGGGTTCCGAAGAACGCCGATGCGATGAAGAACGTGCCGGACGCGCACGACAATACCCGGC
>JAHDYN010000382.1 GCA_023383735.1 Gammaproteobacteria bacterium
ACCAGGTGCCGGTGAAGCCGGGGATCACGCGGCCGCCGAGTATGGTGATCAGCACGGCAAGCAGATACACGAACAGGCGGCTCACGATGCGCTGCAGGTCGGCAGCCGCTTCTTCGGCCAGCAGACCGGTTGCCGCAGCGTGATGGAGCAGGGTGAACAGCGACAGCATCCAGGCGATCGCCAGCACGCCGTAATTGCGCCGGTTGCGTGCGCCATGGATCTCGCGAGTGGCGATCACACCGAACAACACCGGGAAGAGCAGGTCGAGCAGCATCGTCAGCAGGGCTGGCAGCGCTCCACTGAAGAGCAGCGCGGCCCGGCCGCACAGCCAGCTGAATACCAGGGCAGCCAGCAGGGGGCCGCGCACCGGCGGCCGGCCGGTCCAGTTGGCACCTGCGGTGAGGACGAACCCGGCGACCACCGCACCGCCGAAGCCCAGCGCCATCTCGTGGGCATGCCAGAATGTGGACAGGGTGGCGTTGGCAGGCCACGGGTAGCCGTTGATCACCAGCAACCACTGCGCCATGCCGAGTACGGCCAGGCTCCCCGCCAGCAGGAAAAAGGGCCGGAAGGCATAGCTGAACAGGGGGCTGGTCCGGAACATGGCCCATTGTGGCGTGCCCGGCCGGATTTGCCAAAGTAAACTCCTGTCACGATTGCGCATGCCGGACCGCCCGTTGCCTCAAGCCGTGCTGCGTCGTGCCGACAGCCTCCGGTGGAGATCCGGCCAGTCGATGGCCTTTTGTGCGTTGGGGAGTCGCTATGCAACTCGGGATGATCGGTCTGGGCCGGATGGGCGCCAACATGGTGCGCCGTCTCATGCAGCGCGGCCATGAGTGCGTGGTCTTCGATGCGAGCGCCGAGGCGGTGAAGGCGCTGACTGATGCAGGTGCCACGGGGGCGGCCTCGATCGACGAGTTCATCGCTCTGCTCCGGCCGCCGCGCGCCGTCTGGATCATGCTGCCGGTACCGGTGGTCGAAGGCGTGGTGAAGACAGTGGCCGCACATCTGCAGGCCGGCGACACGCTGATCGATGGCGGCAACTCGCCGTTCGAGAATGCGATCCGGCGGGCAGAAGCCCTCCGGCCAGCCGGCATCCATTTTGTGGATGTGGGCACCAGCGGGGGTGTCTGGGGGCTGGAACGCGGCTACTGCCTGATGATCGGCGGTGCGCGCGAGGCCGTGCAGCGCCTGGAACCGGTATTTTGCGATCTGGCCCCCGGCCGCGGCGATATCGAGCCGGTTGAAGGTCGCAGCCCGGATGATCCGGCCTCGAAGGGTTATCTGCACTGTGGCCCGCCGGGTGCCGGACATTTCGTGAAGATGGTGCACAACGGTATCGAGTACGGAATGATGGCCGCCTATGCCGAGGGCTTCAATCTGCTGCGTCATGCCGGTGCGGGCCGTACCGATGGTCCGGGCATGCCCGAACATCCAGAGCGCTATCTCTACGACTTTGATCTCGGTGCCGTCGCCGAGCTGTGGCGGCGGGGCAGTGTGGTGACGTCGTGGCTGCTGGATCTGACGGCGGCATCGCTGGCGGATGATCCGCAGCTCAAGGGTTTTCAGGGCCGCGTGTCCGACTCGGGCGAGGGCCGCTGGACGCTCAAGGCGGCCATCGATACGGCCGTGCCGGTGCCGGTGCTTTCCGCTGCGCTTTATTCGCGCTTCGAGTCGCGCAACGAGGCGGAATTTGCCAACCGCCTGCTGTCGGCGATGCGCTTCCAGTTCGGCGGCCACAAGGAACCCGGCAAGTGAGCGAAAAATCCGATGCCGTGGTGCTGCTCGGCGCGACCGGAGACCTCGCTCATCGCAAGATCTATCCCGCGCTCGCCGCGATGGTCAAACGCGGGTCGCTCGACGCGCCGGTGATCGGCGTGGCGCGCTCGGGCTGGGATCTGGAACAGTTTCAGGATCGGGTCCGCGACAGCCTGCAAAAGCGCACGGGCAGGGCTGATTCGCCGGCGGCCGCGAAGCTGATCGAACAGTTGCGTTACGTGGATGGCGACTACCATGAGCCGGCAACTTTCGCGCGGCTCAAGGAGGCGCTGAAAGATGCGAAGCGTCCGCTCTTCTATCTGGCCATTCCGCCCAGCCTGTTCGGGCCGGTCGTCAAGCTGCTGGGCGAGTCGGGCTGTGCCGAGAATGCCCGCGTCGTCGTCGAGAAGCCTTTCGGGCGCGATTTCGCTTCGGCCAAAGAGCTGAACAAGACCCTGCACCAGGTATTCGGCGAGTCGTCGATCTTTCGCATCGATC
>JAHDYN010000383.1 GCA_023383735.1 Gammaproteobacteria bacterium
GCTCCCAGTAGCCGTCGAGCCAGACTTCGGTCCATGCATGGGCATCGGACTGGCGGACGATCCAGTAGTTTGCCAGCGGGTTCAGCTCGCCGCCCTGGTAGCCGGTGACGACACGCGCAGGAATGCCGGCCGCGCGGGCCAGTATGGCGAACGCCGAGGCGTAGTGCTCGCAGAAACCGCTGCGGGTGCGGAACAGGAAATCGTCGACCGGATGATTGCCGAGTGGCGGAGGCTCCAGCGTGTAGTAGTAGGCCTGCTGTCTGAACATGCCGAGGATGTCGCGCAGGTAGGCGCGATCCGATCCCGCGGCGGCACGCATTTCGGTGGCGAGCGCCGCGCTGCGCGGATTGCGCGTGGCGCTGACTTCGAGGGTGGCCGGTTCAGGCGTGCGCGGATCGCGAAAGCGCGGCATGGTGGCCGAACGTCCGCGCCACGCGCTGCGCGAGGCGATCGGCCTGGCGCCCAGCAACTCACCGGCTGCACTCAATGAGGCATCGGCCGTATCCCAGGCCAGCGGCATTTCGAGCGGCAGCAGCCAGCGCTGGTGGTGCGCTTCAAGAACGATCTCGTAGCTGTGGATGGTGGTGCCGGCCGGCAGCTGCCGAAGCGGTGCGGCGGTCTTGCTGCTGCGGACCGCCTCCGGGAGCGCACGCCAGCGGCGTCCGTCGAAGCTCTCGAGCACCGGTCCGCGCCAGTAAAGCTGCGCCCGATCGGGCGGTGTATCGTCGAAGCGGACACGGAAGGCGGGCTCGGGCGACTGCGCCAGCATCGTGATGTCGCCCGGACTCATCTGGCTTGACAGCCCGGTGCGGCCAGTGTGGCTGCTGGAGGGCAGCGCCCACAGCGGTCCGGGCAGGCGCGGAAACAGCAGGAACAGCGCGAGCGCGAGCGGCACGGCGTGCATCAGCAGGCGAGCTGTCAGCAGCAGGCCGGTCAGTGGCGGCATGACCTGCCGGCTGCGGGCTGCCTGCAGCAGGGCAAGCGTGCCGACGACCACGCCGGCTGCCAGCAGCGGGACGCTGCCCAGCGACTGTTCACGCAGGAAGGCGGCAAACAGCACGAACCAGGCGATCAGCACCACGAGGCTGCGGTCGCGCGCGCCGTGCGTTTCCAGCAGCTTGAGTGCAAGCATGAGCAGCAGCAGTGCGGAGCCGGCATCGAGTCCGGAGATTTGCCGCCAGGTGAAGCCGACCGCGAGCGCACTGGCGAGTGTGAGCGTGCCACGCAGCAGGCTGCCCGGCAGGGACCAGCGCTTGAGTGCGGCGCCCAGCCGCCATACGGCGGCGGTGAGGATGATGGCGGAGATCCATATCGGCAGCGAGTCGAGGTGGGGTGCGCTGACGATGGCGATCAGCAGATACAGCCACAGCAGTTGTGCCACGGAACTGTGCTCGGCGGCCGGCGCTCCCGGTGCGCGCCAGCCCTGCAGTGACTTAGCCGGCATGTGCAGTTGCCTCCGGCTTGAAGACCGCCAGGGTGCGCAGGCAACGGTGATAGTGCTCGCGACTGTTGTCGGGTGGCAGCTCGATGCCTGGCAGCCGCAGCCCGTAGGCGCGTCCCGCCGCATCGGCGTCGAGGATCATGCGCGTGAGCAGGGAAAGCCGCGCCTCGCTGTCCTGTGTGCCCAGCGCATGCCAGTCAAACCAGCTGGAACCGGCGCCGCTGCGGATATCCTTGGCCAGCAGCTGGCCACTGCGCGCGAGCGCCTTCCAGGCCATGCGCGCCGGCGATTCGCCGGGCACCGGGGTGCGCAGGCCGACGAACTCATCGCTGCCGTGCAGGGCTTCGCCCGCGTGTTCCTGATCGGCCGATGCCGCCGGCAGCGCGCTTGCAGACCGGGTGGCCGGCGTGGGATAGACCATGAGTTCCCGCTCCGGATACAGCCAGGCCCAGGCCTCGAACAGGCCGAACGGATGGCGGGTGCTGATGCGGATCACGGGGCAGGGCTGTGTGCCGCGCCGGGTGGTCGGCAGACAGAGCGACAGCGCTGCACTGCCGCCGGCCGGGATGTCGGTCGGCGGCGTCGCTGCGCCAGCCGGCCCCGCGTTGATTTGCCAGCGGGGACTGCGACCGGGGTTGGCGAGGCGCACGCTGCATTCGATCAGCTCGCCGGCAAAGACCGCTGTGCAGCCTTCAACCGTGACGCGCAGCCCCGCCAGGTTTCGCTGGGTGTGATGAATGCTGATCACGGTGATCGCCGTGAGCAGGAAGGCCAGCGCGAAGCCCATGTTGTTGCTGTAGTTGAGCGCGCCGA
>JAHDYN010000384.1 GCA_023383735.1 Gammaproteobacteria bacterium
GGGGTGCAACAACGAGCCGGCTCTGCTGGTCCGAGGCATACCACTGGACGATGAGCACTGCCTGCCCCGCTTCATCGACATCAAAGCGCGATACCCGGGCCATCAGGCGAAAATCCGTGGGCAACTGCTGCGGTACCGGTACGGCGATCACCTGCTCGGTGCCGGAAGCGATGATGAGATCATCGGTAAAGGTGCTCGTGAACGATGCGTCCAGCGGTTCTGCCCAGCGCTGGAACTCCAGGAACCTGATCTCGCCCCCGCCCCCGCGGACCGCCATCTGCGGTCGGTCCAGGTAGTCCGGCAATTCGAAGGGGCCAACCAGGATGCGCCGCCCGGCCAGCGGTGGCGCTGCCGGCACAAGTGCCTGCGCACTGAGCGTGTAGAAGCGCGCGGGCGGTGAGGACCCGCAGGCAGACAGACCGGCAGTGGCGATCAGCGCCACGACAAACCGCACAGCGACCGACTGGATGACATTCACCGGCTTCCCTCCTGATCCGGCTTGCCGCGCACAAGCGCCTCGGGTTGCAGCGACAGGTAATCAGCCAGCAAGCGCAGGCTGCGTGCAGCGCGCTGCACCTCGCTGAGCGTGCGGGCCAGTTCGACCTTGGCCGCCCCTTCCTGGCTCAGCAGCACTTCGGTCTCCTGCAGCACACCGGCCGTACGCTCCAGGGCCACATTGAATGCCGCAAGCGCCTGACGCGTGTCGGTGGCCAGCGGCCCGACATTCTCGTCCAGCTTTGCCATCGCCTGCCGCGTTTCGTCGAGTGTCGCCGTCAGCGCATTTGTCGCACGGCGCAGTTCGCCGGGCAATGCCTGTGTATCGGGAGAATTGGCGAGCCGGTTCAGGCCCGCAAGGGTTGCCGCAAGATCGGGTGAATTGGCCAGACGGTTGAGGCCGGCGAGCACGCCCTCGAAGTCGGTAATCAGCTGGTCGGAATCGATCTTTTCGCCGATCGTCTTGGCAAAGCGCTGCAGCCGCTCCAGGATCTGCTGGATGTCCGACGGCACGCTGGGTATCTCCTGGTAACGTGGTTTCACACCGCGAAACACCGCCGGCAGCGCCGGATAGAAATCCAGCTGGATGAGCAACTGCCCGGTGACAAAGCTCTCGGTTTCCAGCTTGGCGCGCAGGCCGCTCTTGATCAGTTCATCGATCAGTTCGCGCTGTCCGGTGCGGGGAAAGCTCATCGGCTCACCGTCAGCGGACATGACCGTGAAGGAGTCCGGGAGGATCTGGAAGGTCACGGGGATACTGAACCGGTCTACATCCGGATCGGTCACGGCCTCGATGTTGGTGACATAGCCCACGCGCACGCCCCGGAACAGCACGTTGGATCCCACCCGCAGGCCCTTGACCGAGCCATCGAAGTAGGTCACGAGGTAGCGCTTGGGAGAGAACAGTTCACTGCCGCCAAACACGACAACGGCAATCACCAGCAAGGCGATGGCGCCAAGCACGAAGCCGCCGATGATCGCCGGGTTGCTCCTGTCGCTCATGAATTCACCCCTGTCCCGCGTTTCATCATGCGCCAGCCATGGAATGGGGCTCAAGACCCCGCCAGAGAAAATCCCGCACCCGGTCATCCGGGCAATGATCGCGCAGCTCGCGGGGATTGCCGGTGGCCAGCTGGGTCTTCGTCTCCGGATCGAGAAACACCGAATTGGTGCCGATCGCCATGATGCTCGCCAGTTCGTGCGTCACCATGACGATGGTGGTCTGCAGGGTATCGCGCAGCTCGAGGATGAGGTCATCGAGCAGCTTGGCGCTGATCGGATCGAGACCCGCCGAGGGCTCGTCGAAGAACAGGATGTCCGGGTCCATGGCCATGGCCCGCGCGAGCCCTACGCGCTTTTTCATCCCGCCGGAGATCTCGTTGGGATAGTAGTCCTCGAAACCGGTGAGGCCGACCAGGGCCAGCTTCCAGGCGGCGACCTCGCGGATCTCGGCCTCACCGAGTTGCGTGTATTGCCGCAGCGGCAGTCCGATGTTCTCCGCCAGCGTCATCGAGCTCCACAGTGCCCCCGTCTGGAACAACACACCGAAGCTGCGCTTCATGCGGTCCCGGTCGGCGTCACTCCCCTGCCAGAAACCCAGGCCATCGTAGAACACGTCACCACGGGCCGGCGGCTTCAGCCCGACCAGGTTTTTGCCGTTGAGCCGGATCGTGCCGGCGTTCGGCCGGTGCAGCCCGACCAGCATGTTGAACAGCGTGGTCTTGCCGGCGCCGTTGGGGCCGATCAGGC
>JAHDYN010000385.1 GCA_023383735.1 Gammaproteobacteria bacterium
TTGCTCTGCCATTGAGCTATTCCGGCCCGTCATTTTCCGGGCTGGCATTATATAGGTGACTCAGTCAGGTGCTACTGACCCGGCACCGGAATCAGTCGCTGGCGGGCAGGGGGCGGTCTCGGCACGAAGAATCCGGTCAAAGCCGGCGGCAACAAGATCCCGGAGCGCTGCCTGCTGGCCGCTTGCCTGATCGGCGGCCAGCCAGTACTCCGACGCGGCCCGAACCCGCTCCCGCATGACAGCCTCAAAACCTGCCCGGCGAGCGGCCTCGACAACGCGCTCCGCGCGGCCCTGCTCACGGAACACCCCCAGGCTGATGATGGTCAGCGGCCCGTCCTGCATCACATAGGCGTCCGGAAGTCCGCCTGCAAGCAGCCGCTGGCGAGCCGACTCCGCCTGCTCTCTGGTCGCAAACCCCTGAATCTGCACCCAATGTCCGAGCCAGATCCGCCCCTCGCGTGCCACCGGCTCCACCTTGATGCCCCGCTCGGCCAGGGACGCCGACAACTGCCGCGCTGCATTGATGTCGGGAACCGGCCCGACATAAAGGCATTGCGAGGCGGCATCATCCGCGGCCGGGGAAGCGGCGGGCGGATCGGCATGCCCATAGATCGCCAATTCATTGGCTCCTGCCGACCGGACACTGACCGGTGGCTCAGGATCCACCCAGAGCAACCAGCCCAGCAGCAGGAGATTGGCCAGCAGCAGGATCAGGAAGATGTTGCGCACCGGCTGCCACTCTCCTCAGGCGAAGGCATAACAGACTGGATCGGTTGCCAGGCCATCGAGCACCAGATCGGGCAGGTAGACGGCTCGCGCGCCGATCAGCCGGGCAAGCCGGGCACCATCACCGCCGCTAATGATCAGCTTCGCCTCCATGTCAGCCGTACCGGGCCTGACCAGGCAATCCGCGATCAGGGCCGTGAGGGCGCGAACGGCGCCCAGCCGGATACCGCTGGCGGTGTCCCTACCGAAGGTGTGCCGATCCTCAACCGGTATTGCAAGCATTTCCTGTCCAGGCTCCGGGCCAGCCGCCCGATCCAGATCGCCGGTCTGCTGACGCAGCGCGGACGCCATCAAGGCAGCGCCAGGGACGATGAGCCCGCCGGAATGCCGGCCATCCGCCCCGACGATATCCACGGTGACAGCTGTTCCGGCATCAACGACACACAGCGGGCCGGGAAACTTCCGCCATGCCGCGCACATTGCCAACCAGCGATCGACGCCAAGCTGGCCTGGGTCAGCATAGCCATTCCGGAGGCCATATGCGGCGTCCCGCGAACGCGCAAAGACCGCGGAAACGCCGCACCTTGCAAGAACGGCTTCCGCAATCAGGGCACCGGCCGCCGGGCCAGCCACATTGGCCACCCGCACCTCATCGGGCCGCATCCCTTCTTGCAGCGCGCTGTTCAGCACTGCGGCAAAATCATGGCCCCGGTGCAGGGCATGGCCCGTCCGGACCAGCCCTTCAGCGGACGACCATGCCCACTTCAGGCGGGTATTGCCCACATCCAGCAGCAGCTTCATGTCGGCCGCCGCAAGCTGACATCGCCGGAAAAAACCGCCGTACGCCGACCATCAACGGCAATCAATAGAGCGCCATCGTCGGTGATTCCACTGGCAACTCCGCTCAATATCTGCGATCCGCTGGAAATGCTTATGGTTTCGCCCAACAGGCAATCGCGCCTGCGCCAACGGGGTGCAAACGTGGCAAATCCCGAGTCGGCAAACTCAGTCAGGTTTCGATACAGCGCATTCAACAGGTACCCCGCCAACTGGTTGCGGGAAACATTTCGGCCTTTCAGCAGCGCATCAAGCGCAACGGGCCGCAGATTGCCGCCATCAGCATCAACCTCGGCAGCCAGCTGCGGGGACGCACACACGTTAAGGCCAATGCCGATCACGATGCGCAATGGCCCGCCGGCCTCGCCGGCCACGTCCACCAGAATACCGCCAAGCTTGCCGCCGTCTGCCACTAGGTCATTCGGCCACTTCAGCTGGACAGCTTCATCCGGAACCAGCTGGGAGACAGCCTCGGCAACCGCAATACCCACAACCAGCCCCAGGGCCGCGAGATCACGCGGTGCCACTTCATAGCACCAGGACACCGACAGGCATAAGCCGTGTCCCAGCGGGGAAAACCAGCGCCGGCCCCGACGCCCGCGGCCGCCCGATTGATACTCGGCAGCGCAGGCCAACATTCCGCCCGGCGCCGGTGCTGCCAACGAGGCCAGGCGCTCG
>JAHDYN010000386.1 GCA_023383735.1 Gammaproteobacteria bacterium
GGTTCCGGATGACAAAGCGGGAACCTTCCAGATCTTCCTTGTAGTCGATCTCGGCGCCGGCCAGGTACTGGATGCTCATCGGATCGATGAGCAGGGTGACTTCCTGGTTCTTCACCTGCGTATCGCCGTCTTCGAGGTTTTCGTCGAAGGTGAAGCCGTACTGGAAGCCCGAACAGCCGCCGCCTGAAATGAATACGCGCAGCTTCAGGTTGGGATTTGCTTCCTCGCTGATCAGCTGGGCGACCTTGGCCGCAGCCGAGTCGGAGAAAACCAGTGTTGGTGCGCCAGTGGCGAGCTCAGTGTCCATAAGCGGAACGCTAACCGTCAGCTCTCGATGCTGTCAAGCTGAAAGCCGCAGTGTAGCCGGGTGACGGGCAGCGCGTACGGAATGCGACAATGCACCAGTCCGCCGCCACTGTCTGCACGGAGCCCCTATGCAAGATGCCGATCTTCCACCGCCGCAGATGCTGTGCGCCTGGGGCCTTGCCGATGCCCGGGTGTCGCTGCTCGGCAGCGGACTGATCAACCGCACCTGGCTGGTGGAGGCGGGTGGCGACCGCTTTGTCATGCAGCAGCTCAATCCGATATTCGCTGCGGCCGTCAATGACGATATCCGCGTTGTCACCGGGCATCTGCGCAGCAAGGGCCTGATCGCCCCCGAGTTGCTTCCGGCAGAGGACGGCAGCTACTGGCAGCTGCACGAGGGTGGCATCTACCGGCTGATGACCTGGGTGGCAGGAGCCAGTCATGAGCGGCTGACCAGCGTTCTGCAGGCACAGGAAGCGGGCGCGCTGCTGGCGCGTTTTCATCGGGCGCTCGACGACTGCCGGCACGAGTTCCGCAGTGCCCGGGCCGGCGTGCACGACACGCCGCGGCATCTGGCCAATCTGCGTCGTGCGCTTGCCGAGCACGGCGGGCATCCCCAGTATGCGGTGGTTCGTCCTCTGGCCGAGGAAATACTGGCGCTGGCGGCCGCACTGGAACCCTTGCCCGCGTTGCCTGACCGGCTCGTTCACGGCGATCCCAAGATCAACAATATCCTGTTCGATCCGGTCAGCGACCAGGCCCTCTGCCTGATCGATCTGGATACGCTGGGCCGCATGCCCCTGCCGCTGGAGCTGGGTGATGCCTTCCGCTCCTGGTGCAATCCGCGTGGCGAGGACGATCAGCGCACGGTCTTCTCGCTGGAGTTCTTCCGTGCGGCGGTCGAAGGCTATGCCCCGGGTGTCGCGGGCTGGATCACGCCGGTGGAATGCCAGGCCATCGTGCCGGCGACGCTCACCATCCAGGTGGAACTCGCCGCGCGCTTCTGTGCCGATGCGCTGAACGAAAGCTACTTTGGCTGGGACGCCAGCCGTTACCCGAGCCGCAGTGCGCACAACCAGCTGCGTGCAGCCGGCCAACTGAGTGCCGCACGCTCGCTGCTCGGCATGCGCGGCGCGGCCGAAGAGGTGGTACGGCGGGCGTTTGGCTGAATTCCGGTGGTTTGGCCTTTTCCGGGGTGGTCGTCCTGATCCGGTGCCATAATCCCCTCAGGTTCCTTTACGGGGGAGATCGCCCATGCCATGGTGGGGCTGGATAGTCATCGGTGCCTTGCTGCTCGGCGCCGAGCTGATGGTCATCGAGGCCGAGTTCTTTCTGGTCTTCATCGGCGTGTCCGCGCTGATCCTCGGCGGTACGGTGCTGGTGCTGCCGTGGATTCCACTCTGGGCGCAGTGGCTGCTGTTTGCCGCCATCGCGCTGGCCTCCATGGTGTTGTTCCGCAAGCGGCTGTACACGGCCCTGCGCGCCCAGGCGCCGGGACTCAAGGATGATTTCGTCGGTGATGAGCTGCGCATCCCGGAAGCCCTTCCGCCCGGCGAGGTTTGTCGCATGGAGATCCGCGGCTCGACCTGGCAGGTGCGCAATACCGGCAGCATCGCGATCCCTGCAGGCGGGAAGGCGCGCGTCACGGCCGTTGCGGGCATCGGCCTGCAGGTCGAGGCCGCGCAGTAACTGACAAGTGCATGAAGGCAGGGGAGTGATGACATGAACTTTGGATTCGGAGTTGGCCTGGCGCTCGCCATCCTGGCGATCATCGTGGTGCTCAAGACGGCCGTCGTGGTGCCGCAGCAGAGTGCCTACATCGTGGAATACCTGGGCAAGTACAGTCGCACGCTGTCGGCTGGCTTCCATATCCTGGTGCCCTTCGTCGAGGTGGTCGCCTACCGGCACTCGCTGAAGGAGCAGGCCATCGATAT
>JAHDYN010000490.1 GCA_023383735.1 Gammaproteobacteria bacterium
GCTTCAGGCCTTCGCTGGCACCCATGGCAATCGTGCGGACCACGCCATCGCCGAGCTGCTGCTGCACCTCGAGCGTGAGATCGAACTCGCTGAGCAGCAGCGCATCGTAAATATTCGGGATCTGCCCGCGGGGAAACTCGACGTCGACGACTGCGCCGATAACCTGAACTACCTTGCCGTTACTCATCTCTCTCTCCTGCCCCCCGTAGGAGCGGCTTCAGCCGCGACCCGGGTTGCCGCATGTAAATCGCGCTTGGCAGCGCTCCTGGGCTCGTCTTCAAACCGCGGCGGCACCGCCGACGATCTCGGCAATCTCCTGCGTAATGCCCGCCTGCCGTACCTTGTTGTATTTCAACTGCAGCTGCTCGATCAGCTTGCCCGCGTTGTCGGTCGCCGACTTCATGGCGACCATCTTCGACGCCATCTCGCAGGCCACGTTCTCGACCACGGCGCGATAGATCTGCGTCTCGACGTAGCGCGTCAGCACGCCATCGAGGAGTTCCGCCGCATCCGGCTCGTAGATGTAGTCCCAGCTGGCCGGCAGATCCTGCTTGTCGTCAGCCTCGACCGGCAGAAGTGTCTTCACTTCCGGCTTCTGGCTCATGGTGTTGAGAAACAGGTTGTGGACCAGATAGAGGCGATCGATGCGGCCTTCCTTGTACAGGTCGAGCATCACCGTCATGGCGCCGATCAACGTCGACATATGCGGGTTTTCACCGAGGTGCGTCGTGGCCGCTACCACATTGATCTTCAGCCGGCGGAAAAACTGCACGCCCTTGGCACCGATCAGACACAGATCGACTTCGACGCCCTGCTCCTGCCACTGGCGCAGCTCGGGAAGGAGGCGGCGGAACTGGTTGACGTTCAGGCCGCCGCAGAGACCGCGATCGGTGGTCACCACGATATAGCCGACGCGCTTCACCGCCCGCGACTGGAGGAACGGATGCCGGTACTCCGGATTGGCCTCGAACAGATGGCCGATGACCTGCCGGATCTTGTCGGCATACGGCCGCGCGGCCTCCATGCGCTGCTGCGTGCGGCGCAGCTTGGAGGCAGCCACCTTTTCCATCGCCTTGGTGATCTTCTGCGTGCTCTTCACGCTCTTGATCTTGGTGCGGATTTCCTTCGCGCCAGCCATCAGCTATTCCTGTCCGGGTTCAACATGCCGACTCAGTAGGTACCGCTCTTCTTGAACTCGCTGATGGCCTTGTGCAGGCCTGCAACGATTTCGTCGTTGTAATCGCCGGTCGAGTCGATCTGGGCAATCAGCGCGGCGAACTTGTCGCTCACGAAGTCATGCATTGCCGCCTCGAAGCGGGTGACCTCCTTCGCCGGCACATCGTCGAGATAGCCCTCGTTGACGGCAAACAGCGACACCGCCATCAGGCCGACCGACAGCGGGCTGTACTGCCTCTGCTTCATCAGTTCGGTGACGCGCTGGCCGCGGTCCAGACTCTTGCGGGTGGACTCGTCGAGGTCCGAGGCGAACTGTGCGAAGGCCGCCAGTTCGCGGTACTGGGCGAGCGCAAGACGGATGCCGCCGCCGAGCTTCTTGATGATCTTGGTCTGTGCCGAGCCACCGACGCGCGACACCGACAGGCCGGCGTTGATGGCCGGGCGGACACCGGCATTGAACAGATCCGTTTCAAGGTAGATCTGGCCGTCGGTGATCGAGATCACGTTGGTCGGCACGAAGGCCGACACGTCGCCAGCCTGGGTTTCGATGATCGGCAGCGCGGTCAGCGAACCGGTCTTGCCCTTCACCCTGCCGCCGGTCGCCTGTTCGACAAAGGCCGCGTTGACACGCGCGGCGCGCTCGAGCAGTCGGGAGTGCAGGTAGAACACGTCACCGGGATAGGCTTCGCGGCCCGGCGGGCGGCGCAGCAGCAGCGATACCTGGCGATAGGCCCAGGCCTGCTTGGTCAGATCGTCATAGATGATCAGGGCGTCTTCGCCGTTGTCGCGGAAGAACTCGCCCATCGCGCAACCGGAATACGGCGCGATGTACTGCATCGCTGCCGACTCGGAGGCCGTCGCCGCCACCACGATGGTGTGATCCATGGCGCCGGCTTCTTCGAGCTTGCGCACCACCGTCGCGACCGAGGAGTTCTTCTGGCCGATGGCGACGTAGATGCATTTGATGCCGGTGCCCTTCTGGTTGATGATCGCGTCGACCGCCACGGCAGTCTTGCCGGTCTGGCGGTCGCCGATGATCAGCTCGCGCTGGCCGCGGCCGATC
>JAHDYN010000003.1 GCA_023383735.1 Gammaproteobacteria bacterium
TGGCTGCAGGAGATGCTCGCCGACCACAACCGCAACCTGCGCACGGATCTCGAAACCACCGTCCGGCAGGTCATGGCCGAGCGCCCCGACGCCCGGCCACCCGGGACACCACCGGACCCGCGCAGACCACAGCTGCCGTTCTGGCCTGCCGGTGCGCTGGTCACCGTACTTGCCGTGGTCGCGGCGATTTCCTTCTGGCTGCACCTGGATTCCGAAACCCGCTGGCGCGCCGTGGCCCGCCAGAATCTGGGCCTGGTCAGGGCGCTGGGCGAACAACAGGCGGGCAAGGCAGTCGGGGCCGGTCAATTGCCGCAGGCTGTGAGTACGGCACCTGCAACACCGGATCGCTCGGCGGGCATTGCCGCCGCACTGGAGTGGAGTGTCAACCAGGCAGCAAGTTATCCGCCGGATGAACTGCCCTTCGGCGATGCGCGGCTCGAGATGCTGAAGGGCCTGCTCGAGCGCCTGCGCGCGCTGGGTTTTCAGGGCACCGTGCGGCTCGAAAGCCACGTCGGCGACTTCTGCATGCGGCGCGCCGGCGATAGCGGCTGGAAAGTGGCGGCCGACGAACTGCCCGTATCGCGCTGTGATCGCCTGGCCGTGTCGGCCAGTGAAGCGCGCGCGGAATCCGGCCGGCAGTCGGTGGCCTTTGCCAACTACCTCGCTGACCCCGTCGTCAGCAGGGGACCCATCCGCATCGAGACCGAGGCCTTCGGCAACACCGCACCACGCATTCCCTATCCCGCCGTGGCGGATGGCGTGACTGCCGGCGAGTGGAACCGGGCGGCACGGGCCAACCAGCGGGTCGAAATCCGCCTGCTCGCCGATCCAGCCGGTTAACGTGTAATCTGGCTCGCCCGCCGGGACCCCATGCCCGGCCGGAACAATCAACAAGCCGAAGGAAAACGCGTGGCAGAGCTGCTCGAAACCCGCCTCCTCAAGCTGTCCGCGCCGGAAGCGGCTGGCCTGGTGCGCGGCGGGTTGCGGGGCGTTGAGCGGGAGTGCCTGCGCATCACGCCGGATGGCCGGCTGGCCCAGACACCGCACCCGCCGGCACTGGGTTCGGCACTGACCAATGCCTTCATCACCACCGACTATTCCGAGGCGCTGCTGGAGTTCGTCACGCCGCCGCAGGCCTGGAACTGGCAGACCATCCAGTTTCTATGCGACATCCACCAGTTCACGATGGAACGGATCGGCGACGAGCTGCTGTGGCCGCTCAGCATGCCATGCCGGATCAAGAGCGATGCCGAGGTGCCCATCGCGTATTACGGCACTTCCAATATCGGTCGCATGAAGACCATCTACCGGCGCGGGCTTGGCCATCGCTACGGCAGCATGATGCAGGCGATCTCGGGCGTGCATTACAACTACTCGCTGCCGGATGCCTTCTGGCCCCTGTATCGGGACCTCGAAGGCGACCGCACGGCGCTGAAGGATTTCCGCTCTGCTGCCTACCTGGGCGCGGTACGCAACGTACGCCGGCTCGACTGGCTGCTGCTGTACCTGTTCGGCGCTTCGCCCGCCCTGTGCAGGAGCTTTGCACAGGGCCGCGAATCCGGACTCGATGAACTGGATCGGGGAACCCTGTACGGCCCCTGGGCCACCTCGCTGCGCATGAGCGACCTCGGCTATCGCAATGATGCGCAGGCCAACCTGGTGGTTTCGGCCAACAGTCTCGGCGAGTACATCAGGGACCTGAGCCACGCCACGAAACTGCCGCGCGCAGAATTTGCCCGCATCGGCGTGAAGGTGGATGGCGACTACAGACAGCTGAGTGCCAACCAGCTGCAGATCGAGAACGAGTTCTACAGCACGATCCGGCCAAAGCGCGTCATAAAACCCGGCGAGCGGCCCACGGCGGCGCTGTTGCGTGGCGGTGTGCAATACGTCGAACTGCGTGCGCTCGACATCAGCCCGTGGGATCCGGTCGGACTCAACCAGCGGCAGCTGCGCTTTCTGGAAGTCTTCCTGATCTACTGCCTGCTGCTCGACAGTCCGCCCATCCCGGCCGCCGAGCAGGAATGCATCGACCTGAATCACGGGCTGGTGGCGCGGCGCGGACGCGAGCCCGGGCTGCGCCTGCTGCGCGGCTCGGGCGACATCGGGCTGCAGGCCTGGGGTCTTTCGATCTGCAACGGGATGGTGGCAGTGGCCCGGCTCCTGGATCCGGACGGCAAACAGGGGCACGTGGAGGCGGTCCGTCATCACGCGAAAGCGGTCGAGGATCCGGCGCAGACGCCCTCGGCGGCACTGATCGCCGAACTGCAGGACAGGCAGCAATCGCTTGCCGATTACGGCCTAGACCTTGCAAGGCGCACCCGCGAGTACTTCCTGTCGCTGGGCACGGAGCTCAACCAGCATCGCGAGGCGCTGGTCGCCGAGGCCGCCGAATCACTGCGCAGACAGGCGGAGATGGAGGCCGACGATGAGCTCGACTTCGATGAGTATCTGGCGCGCTACCTGGCCTGAAAAAACGCCGCCGGCGCAGCGCTGGCGCGTGATGGGCGCACTGTCGTTGCCTGATCCGGGCGTTTACACTGCCCCGGACTGCCGATCAGCGGGTGGGGCCCGAAGATGTCACGGCTATTCTTGAGCGCGTTTGTTGCCGGTCTGGTGCTCGCCGGACTGGCGGCCAGTTTCTGGCCACTTCCCGGGCATGTGCGGTACCGTTCCCTGACGACCGTGCTGCCCGATGGCGGGCGCCAGGAAGACTTCATCATTCGCTGGCCCGATGACCGCATCAGGCGCAGCAGCGAGACGGGTGCCGAACTGCCGGCAGATGCCGTGACAGGTGCCGCCGTGCTGGAAGACAGCGCCGGCCAGCGGGTATCTGCCGAGACCTTCCGCGTGCGCGACACCGAAGACAACGTCATCGGCGTGGCCAGCCGCATGGCCGGCACCGGCGGCGCCATCTCCGATGCAAACCGCGCAGTGTCCAACTGGCTGGTGGTCATACCGGGTCGCGGTGCCATCTTCCTGAGCCAGCCCGACGTCCTCGACACCACCAGCCGCCAGCGCGACACCCTGAACGGCGTGATCACGCTCAGCGACATGCAGAATCCGTCGTTCTGGAACAACCGCAAGGAACAACGCATTACCGCGACCACACCCCGCAACGCCGGCCGGATCCTGCGCGGCACCGGCGAGTTTGCCGGACTGTCCGGCAGTTTCAGGGAGACCTGGAAGTTCGATGGCCTCAACCCGGAAGGCCGCCCGCAGGGCCGCATCCTCCTGTCCACGCTCAGCGAGCGTATCGAGTGAAGATGCGCTGGCTCATTGGCATCCTCGGCCTGGTGCTCGGCCTGCTCGCCGGTACGGCAATCGTGCTCTTCAACCCGCTGGCCGCAGGCAGCCAGCAGGGGCCCGTGCAGGCCAACCTCGTGCCTGACAAGGCCTTCCGGATGGACGATTACCGCGGCATGGACCCGGGCCTTGGCAGCCTGCTGCGCGGTGCCGGGCGCAGCGGGGAAAAAGCGCTTGCCGCGCCGGCACTGGCGAAGCTGCGCATAGGCATCGTCGTGTTGCCCGCCGGCAATGGCCGCCCGGCCGCGCTGGCGGTCAAGGTCTCGACGCTGTCGGAAAAGAATTCGCTGTGGCGCGCGCAGCTCGGCACGCTCGACTACTGGAACATCTTCTGGCCCGGTGAGGGCAGCGTGTTTGCCAGCGGCTACAGCAATTACTGGCCGCTGTTGCAGGACGGTTTTCTGGACATGCTTCCCGGCACGGATACGGTCGCTGATCCGGTCGTTCCGCTCTCGGCACCGCCGCCGGCAGGCGAGCTGGCCGGCGTGAACGGCGCGGCTGGCCGCTATGCGGGCTTCATCGGTGAAATCCGCGAGAGCCTGCTGATGGCGGCATCCGGCGAACCCGGCTGGCAACTGTCGCTCAAGGCCAGCCCGCCACCTCTCGGCAGCCAATGATCCGGTCTGACCGGCAAGTGACGATCAGCGCTGCCCGAGGCTGACGTTCGATGGCCTGACCATGCGGTCGTGGTGCAGCGAGTTCACCTGTGTGATCCAGTCCTTGATGCACAGGGGCAGGTTCATGTAGTCGGTCTGTTCCGACAGGACCATGATTTTCCCTTTGGAGAAGATGGCGGCCTGAACTTCTGCGCGGTCGGGGTCGGGGTTGACGCAGATCACCGCCTCTTCTTCGGTGCCGGCATGCGGCGCATTGCCGGCCAGTTTCAGCCAGCCGCTGACGAGATCGACCGGGCCCAGCACATTGATGTTTTCTCGCAGGTGTTCCAGCTGATCGCCTGCGACCCGCTGCAGCAGCGGAGCGACGCGCGGGTCGGCCAGCAGCTGATTGCTTTCGTAGCTGCCCACATAGTCCAGGAGACGCGCATGCCGCGTACCGGCCGCAATGTCGGCGCGAATCACAAGTGGCAGCAAAGCGAGCAGCGTGGCAACGGGCAGCCAGCGCCGCACCAAGAGGCGCATACACACAACCTGACCCTCCTTGGGTATCGTCGGCCCGGCCAATGCCATCACGATATGGCGGATGCCGCAAGACCAGGATGATTGCTTTCGTGGCGACCATGCGGCAGATTCGCCGGGCACATTGCATCGCGTCTTCAGCAAGGTTATCGATTGTGGGCACGCATACGACCTCTTCACCGGATCCCGGGCATTGAACATGCCGCTTCCCTGGCCCAGCCCGTTGCGGGCCTGGTATGCGGTCGCCATTCTGGTGCTGGCATTCATCCTTTCCTTTGTCGACCGGATCGTGATCGCGCTGCTGGTCGAGCCCATCAAGGCAGACCTGGGCATCAGCGATTTCGGCATTGGCCTGCTGCAGGGCTTTGCCTTTGCGCTGTTTTACGCGCTGCTCGGCATCCCGATCGGCCGCCTCTCCGACCGCGTGAGCCGGCGCGGCATCATCGCGACGGGCATCGTCGTATGGAGCCTGATGACCGCGGCCTGCGGACTCGCGCGCAGCTTTTTCGGTTTGTTTCTCGCGCGCGTCGGCGTGGGTGTCGGTGAGGCCACCCTGTCGCCGGCAGCCTATTCGATGATTTCCGACTATTTCCCCCGCGAGAAACTCGGACGTGCGCTAGGCGTCTATCAGTCGGGCGCCCTGCTCGGGGCCGGGATCGCCTTTCTGGTCGGCGGTGCGGCAGTGCAGATGCTCTCGGCCCATGACGGCCAGGTGCTGCCGATTCTGGGCGAAGTGCGCATGTGGCAGCTGGCCTTTTTCGTGGTCGGCCTGCCGGGACTGCTGATCGCCCTGCTGATGCTGACGGTGAAAGAGCCGGTGCGGCGGGGCAAGGCCAGTGGAACCGCGTCGGGCATTCCGCTGCGCGAGGTTCTCGCCTACATGCGCAGCCATCGCCGGCTCTTCGCTGCGCACTTCGCCGGATTTGCCCTGCTGGTGGTCCCCATCACCACCGTGCTGGCCTGGGCGCCGACCTATCTGAGCCGCGTGCTGGGCTTTGCCCGTGCGGAGTCGGGCTTCGTGCTCGGCGTGATGCTGCTCATCCTGTCGCCGGCTGCCGTGTACTTCGGTGGATGGCTGATCGACTTCCTGCAGAAGCGTGGCCATGCCGATGCACCGTTCCGGGTCAGCATCGGTGCAGCACTGGCGATCATCCCGTTGAGCCTGTTCGCCACCACCGGCACCGGGCCGACACTGGCACTGTGGCTCATCGGCCCGCTGATCTTCTGCGCCTGCATCTCGCAGGCGGCCGCACCGACGGTCATCCAGGTCATGGTACCGAACGAGATGCGCGCGCAGATCTCAGCCGTATGGATGCTGTGCATGAACCTGATTTCGACCATCCTCGGACCGACCATGGTCGGCTTCATCACCGTCTATGTACTGATGGACGACATGGCGGTCGGACAGTCGATTGCCCTCGTCAACGTGCTGAGCGCGCCGGTTTCGGCATTCATTTTGTGGCTGGGCCTGCGGCAGTTCAGGCTTGAGCAGGCGGTATCTGCAGGCTGAGCCCGGCGCGCAGCCCTTCCATCATCTGCCGCGTGGTCTTTACCGGCCGCCCCGCAGCGGCTTCGAAATCCGAGGGCACATTGAAGGCGCCGTTGCGCACGCACTGGAAGCAGCCGGTGAGCATGCGGGCAACGTCCCTGCCACGCACGGCGATCTTTTCATCATGCATCAGCAGGGCGATGTTCTCTTCATCGCTGAGCGTCTCGTAGCGCACCTTGAGGCCGAACACTTCGTTCGCCAGCTGTACCAGTGCGGCCTGACTCAGGTTCTCGCCAACAAGGTTGAATGTCTTGCCGTTATGACGATCGTCCTGCGCGAGGCGCGCGATCGCGAAGGCCAGCTCGTCAATGGTGATGTACCCGCACTCGCCCGCACCGCCGACATTGCGATACACCCCCGATGCGTTGGCATGAATGATGTGGCGCAGATCCATCTCGAGATACAGGCCATTGCGCGCCACGACCCACTGCAGGCCCGATGCCTTGAGGTCGGCTTCCGCCTGCCGGTTGACCTGCTGTGCGCCCCAGAACCAGGTCTGCTGTTCCTGGCCGTTGCCGATGACGCTGGTGAACAGGAGCTTGCGCACGCCGGCTTTGCGGGCTGCGGCAATCACGTTCCGGTGCAGGACGACGCGGTCCCAGTCGCCAACCGGTGCGGAGATCATGACCAGCGTATCGATGCCGGCAAGCGCTGCGGCCATGCTGTCGGTTGAGTTGTAGTCACCGGGGCGCTTTTCGATGCCGGCAACATCGACCTTTTCCGGGCTGCGGGCAATCGCGACGACGTTGTCGGCGCCGGTATCGGCAAGCAGGGCGCGCAGCACCGCATGACCCAGGCGGCCGGATGCGGCTGAAACAGCGATCTTCATATCTCTATCTCCGTCAAGGGGGAAAGCCGGACTCGTGAAGTTCCGCCGCGACCTGCCTGATCTCGGCAGCCAGCAGGCGGGCAGGGCGGGCCAGTTCAACACCGGCCCGATAGACCAGACAAGCGACATTGGGCGCGGCCGGCCACGTGTGGTTCAGCCAGACAAAGGGCGTGTTCGGGTCGCCCCGCGATACCACGGTGAGCGGCACCGCATAAGTGACCGACAGCGTGAGGAAGTCGCCTCTCACCAGCAAGCCCATTGCCGCTGACACCGCATCCGAGTACAGGAGTTGCGTGGGCGGGTTGATGCCGGCGCTGTGAAAGACATCGAGCAGTGGCAGTGGCCCGGTGTCGCCGATGTGGCGACTTGAAACGATCCACGGATAGCGGGCAAGTTCCGCCAGCGTCAGGTCGGCGCGGCCTGCCAGAGGATGTCCACGCCGGGCCAGGATCACCGTCTCGGTGGGAAAGAGCTTCTCGACCTCGAGTTCCGCATCCAGTCGCCAGTCAGGCGTCGCCACGCCGGCAACCAGGTCGATGTCACCCCGCCGCAGCTGGCGGATCAGGGCATCGGTCAGACCGCCGGTCAGTGAGATGCGGATGCGCGGATACTTCTGCTGGAAGCGGCAGATGGCGCGCGGCCCCACTTCGCCGGCCATCGCACCACCGAGCGCGATGCGCACCTCGCCAACCGAGCCGAGGTCCATGGCGCTGATTTCCTCCAGCGCCGCCCGCTGCTGCATGACCATGCGGCGCGCGTGGCTTTCCAGGGCGTGGGCAAACTCGTTTGGGGTGACAGACCGCTGCTGGCGCGTGAACAGCTGCAGGCCGAACTCGCTTTCGAGTTTCTGGATGCTGCGGCCGATCGCCTGAGAGGTCAGGCCAAGGTTTTGGGCGGCGGCGGCGAAGTTGCCGGCATCCATCACCGCCAGGAAATGGCGCAGTTGCCTGAGTTCCATAGCGCTCTGCCGAGGAAAAAAAGGTGATTCTGTAGAAACTAATTGTTTCGTATTTGGCTTCGAATAGAAAGCATTTATTGCAAATACCGAGTCTACATGCTGTCATCGGGACTCGTCAGGAATTCAAGGGGGAATTTCCATGCAAAACCAGGTACGCAACAGGGTTTGGTCCCGGCTGGCCACGGTCACGGTCATCGCCGCCGCCATACCGTCGCTGTCATATGCAGCCATCGAGGAGATCGTCGTCCTGGCCGAGCGCCGGGAGGCAAAACTCCAGGAAGTGCCGATCGCCGTGTCGGCCCTGAGCAGCGAGGACCTGCAGAAGCGGCAGGCCTACAACATCGAGAACATAGGCACCCAGGTGCCTAACCTGCTGTCCACCAAGTCCTCGGGCAGCCCGACCAACCTGCGCGTGTTCATGCGCGGCCTCGGGCAGAGCGAGAGCACCATGCCGACAGCCGAGTCCGCGGTCGGCATCTACGTCGACGACGTGTACATGGCGCGGACCAATGGCGCCAACCTGCGGCTGCTGGATATCGAGCGCATCGAGGTACTGCGCGGCCCGCAGGGCACGCTGTACGGACGCAACACCATCAGCGGCGCGCTCAAGATCGTTACGCGGCAGCCGGACGAGGAAGTCCGCGCCGATGCCTCGATCGGCTTCGGCTCGCGCAACATGGAGGCAAAGCTCGGCGGCAGCACGCCTTTTGCCAACAACCAGTGGGCAGTCGGCGCTGCCGTGGTCATTGCGGATGAAGACGGCTTCATCGACCGCTACAGCGCGCTCGACACACCCGCGGGCAGGGAAAGCGGCGACCGCGACTACTCCGGCGCGCAGGTCGATCTGCGCTACATGGGTTCAGAGACTTTCGAGGCCGCGTTCAGCTTCAGCTACACCGACGACAACAGCGACGGGCTGTATGCCACGCCGCTGTCCACTACCGGCGTACCGCTGACCGGCGGTGACCTCTATACCACCCTGACCACCAGGGACCAGTTTGCCGACAACGATGCCTTCGGCGGCTCGATGACCCTGACCTGGCACCTCGGTGGCTTCGACCTCAAGTCCATCACCGGCTACCGGAAGATCGACAATGATTCGGACTTCGATATTTCCGGGTCAAATCGCTGGTACATCGCAACCGACGTCGACGCCACGCAGATCAGCCAGGAAATCCAGGCGCTCGGAACGGCTTTCGACAGCCGGCTGGACTGGATAGTTGGCGCCTTCTACATGTACGAGGACAGCGATGTGGACTCGCTGAACACCATCGGCCCGTTCAGCAACCGCCAGACCTACAACACCGGCCTCGACAGCTATGCGGCATTCGCGCAGGCGACATACCGCGTCACCGACAAGCTGGGTGTAACGCTGGGCGGCCGCTACACGCGGGATGAAAAGGACTATGACGGCACCATCGTGGCCGCCGGCCCGCCGAGCTGGGTATCGGGCAGCGCGTCCGTGAGTGACGACTGGTCCGAATTCACGCCCAAGCTCGGCGTGGATTACCGGGTCAACGAAGACATCATGACCTACGCCTACGTGGCCAAGGGCTTCCAGGCCGGCGGCTTCCAGGCGCGGCCCTTCAGCGTCAACGACATCGACACGCCCTATGATCCGACCACGGTCTGGACCTACGAAGGCGGCGCGAAGGCCGAGTTCCTGGACCGCAAGCTGCGCCTGAACGTGGCCTACTACTGGAACGACTACGATGACCTGCAACTCAACTCGCTGAACGTTGCAGCCGGCGGCGGCACCATCACCCAGAACGCCGCCGAGGCCGAGGTGCACGGCATCGAAGTGGAACTGATGGCTGCACCGACCGAGAACCTGAACATCTTCGGCACGATCGCCACGGCGGACAACGAGTACAAGAAGCTGGCCGCAAACGTCTCCGGCGTCACGCTCGACAGCGACATCGCCGGCACGCCGAAGTTCACCAGCACGCTCGGTTTCGACTACAGCTTCAACTTCAGCGCGGGCACGCTGGTGGTGGGCTCCGACTGGCAGCATCAGCAGTCGCACTACCCCGGCTCGACCAACGCCGAGGTCACCAAGGTACCGACGCTCGACCTGATCAATGCCTATGTCCGCTTTGAAACGCCGGAAGGGGACTGGGATGTCGGCCTCTACGGCAAGAACCTGACCGATGAGGAGTACCACTTCACCGGTTTCAACTTCAGCAGCTTCCAGTCGGTGTATGCCGCCGATCCGCTGACGGTCATGGCGATCGTCAACTACCACTATCGCTAGGGCAGGCGGCGTCTCATGAGCGGCAAGCCCGGACGTATCGACCAGTACATGGCTCTGGCCCTGCAGCCGGTGATGATCGGCGCGAAGACACGCGCCGACATCACCCGCAACCTGGATCACATCACCGAACTGGCTTTTGCGGCCAGGAACGTGACCGAGATTGAGCTGCCTGTGCGCCTTTATTCCATCCCCGAAGGCGCGCTGCAGGGGTTCACCGACGAGATTTTCGACTGGGAGCACATCCGCTTCGTTGAAGAGCTGGCGATCGACATCCCGGGCAAGGAGACAGAGCACCTCGGCCAGGTGGCGCGCGGGCTCAACGCCTACATCATTGCCCAGGCCAAGACGACGCACCCGGAGTTTCCGCAGCGGTTCTTCAACTGCGCCTTCATCATCGACCCGCAGGGGAAGGTGATCCACCGGCACTACAAGCTGCAGGTGTTCGCCCGCGAGCACTCGACGGTGCCGCACGACGTCTGGGACAAGTGGACGGCGCTGTATGGCACCGGGCTGGATGCCTTTTTCCCCGTCGCCGATACCGATATCGGCCGGATCGGCTGCCTGATCTGCATGGAAGGCAGCTATCCGGAAACGGCGCGCGGTCTCGCCATGAACGGTGCCGAGATCATCAACCGGCCGAGTTACCCGGAACCCTATGTCGGCAACGGGCTCTGGGAGGTCCAGAACCGGGCTCGCGCGCTGGACAACACGGCCTATGTGGTGTGTCCGAATCCGGCGTCCTATGCGCCGACGGCCGAAAGCCGCTTTCCGCTCGACATGTTCGGTGGCAAGTCGATGATCATCGATTACCAGGGCCGCATCATCGGCCAGCATGAATCCGGCGGGGCTGCCTCGTATACGGGCGCGATCATCAACATCGAGGCACTGCGGGAGTATCGCGAACGTTCAATGTGGGGCAACTGGCTCAAGGACCTGCGTACCGAGCAGTACCGGCTCATTTATGACCAGCCGCTCTACGAAAAGAACCGTTGCCTCGATACGCCGCCGCTCAGGCATGCCGATAACGACAAGGTGGTGCGGGCCGCAACACAGCGCATGTTCGAGCGGGGCATCTACCGCAAGTAAATAAAAAGGTGTCAGATTTATTTTTTTGCCGCGGCACTTCTTGCTCGGCAAGGTGGAAAAATAAATCTGACACCTTTTTACTTTATCCCAGCGACTCGGCGATTTCCTTGAACGGTATCGTCATGTTGCGCAATACCTTCCGGTCCGGGCGGGCGCCGCTGGCTATGAGTTTTTTCGACAACATGAACTCGCGCGGGCTGTTGATCGCATAGACCGCGGAGAGGCGGCCGTCATCCAGGTAGAAGGCGGCGAAGGATCTCGACTCCGGATCGCCGCGCACCACAACCTGCTGGTTATCCGTTGAAAGGCCGACGAACTGCAGCTTGAGGTCGTACTGGTCTGACCAGAACCAGGGAATCTGCGCATAGGGTTCGAGCTTGCCGAGAATCGTGTCGGCAGCGGTCTTGGCCTGCTCCTGGGCGTTGTGCACCGACTCGAGGCGCAGCCGTTTGCCGAGCAGGGAATTCGGATGATTGGTGCAATCGCCTATGGCGAGTATGTCTGGATCGCTGGTGCGGCAGTACTCGTCCACCACGATGCCGTTGTCGCAGGGCAGGCCGGCAGCCTCGGCGAGCTCGACATTGGGCAGGATACCGATGCCGACGATCACCAGGTCAGCCGGTATTTCGCTGCCATCGCTCAGTGTCACGCTGTGCACGCGCGAAATGCCATTGAATGACTGGATACCGGTATTGCAGCGGATATCCACCCCGGCCTGCTGATGGACCCGTGTAAAGAAGTCCGAGATCAGCGGCGCACCGCCGCGCGCCATCACACGTTCGGCCAGCTCCAGCACCGTGACGTTGAGGCCACGGGTCACGGCAACCGCGGCGACTTCGAGGCCGATATAGCCGGCACCGATGATCACCAGCTTCGCGCCCGGGTGGAAGTTGTCGCGGATACGGTCCACGTCCTCGATGTTGCGCAGGTAGTGCACACCGGCGAGATCCGCGCCGGCCAGCGAGACCTTGCGCACCCGGCTGCCGGTGGCGATGACCAGCTTGTTCCAGGGTTCATCGACCCCGCTGCTCAGGGTGGCAGTGCGGGCAGCGCGGTCGATGGCAGTTACCCGGGTATTGAGGCGCACATCGACTTCATGGTCGAGATAGAACTTTTCCTGGCGCACCAGCAGGCGCGGCACATCGAGCTCACCGGCGAGAAACTTCTTGGACAGCGGCGGGCGCTGATAGGGCAGATAGGGCTCTTCACCCACCAGGATCAGCTTGCCGGCATAACCACCCTGGCGCAGGGAGACGATGGTCTGGCCGGCGGCGTGGCCCGCGCCGGCGATGAGGATGGTGTCGGTCATGTACTTGGGCTCCCAGGCGGCGGGCCGCAATCGGCGACCGGCCATTCATCGGTTGTCTCGCGCTGCGGGATTATACTGTCGCGTGTCTCGCGCTGCGGCGCTGACACTTTTTTAGCACTTTTTTCCAGCAGGCGGTCGCAATGATTGGTGCCATTCGTATTCATTCTTTCGGTGGACCCGAGGTCCTCCAATGGGAGCAGGTCGAGCTGGCTCCGCCGGGCGCGGGCGAGATCACGATTCGCCAGACCGCCGTCGGCCTGAACTTCATCGACACCTATCACCGCTCGGGGCTTTATCCGCTGACACTGCCCGCTGGCCTCGGCACCGAAGCGGCCGGCGTGGTCGAGGCCATGGGCCCGGGTGTTAGCGGCTTCAGTGTTGGCGAAGCTGTGGCTTATACCGGTTTGCCACCCGGTGCCTATGCTGAAAAGCGCAACTGGCCCGCCGAACGCACGCTCAAGGTACCGGCCGGCATCAGCGCCGAGGTTGCGGCCTCGTCCATGCTCAAGGGCCTGACCGCCTGGTACCTGCTGCGCCGGAGCTACAGGCTGCAGGCCGGCGAAACGGTGCTGCTCTACGCGGCTGCCGGCGGTACCGGCACCATTCTCGGTCAGTGGGCAAAGTCGCTGGGCGCGAAGGTGATCGGCGTGGTCGGCTCGCCGGCAAAAGCCGAACTGGCCCGCGCGAACGGCTGTGCAGAAACGGTGCTGGACACGGATCCCGACTTCGTCGGCAAGGTGAAGGCCCTGTCGGACGGCGGCGTGGCAGTGGTGTACGACTCGATCGGCAAGGACACCTTCATGCAGTCGCTCGACTGCCTGCGCCGGCACGGCACCATGGTGAGCTTCGGCAATGCCTCCGGCCCGGTTGCGCCCTTCTCACCGATGGAGCTCGCGAAACGCGGCTCGCTGCACCTCACCCGCCCCTCGCTGTTCGATTTCATCGCGAGCAAAGCCGATCTTGATGCCGGTGCGGCCGAGCTGTTCGGCGTGATCAGGAGCGGCAGCGTGAAGATCGGGATCGGCCAGCGCTATGCGTTAAGGGATGTCGCACAGGCGCACCGCGACCTGGAAAGTCGCAAGACGACCGGTTCAACCATCCTGCTCCCCTGAAAAGGTGTCAGATTTATTTCCCGTCACTTGCACGCTTTTCCCAGCGTGATCAACGACGACAACGGCGTCTACCCTTGCGATCTCCGTCAGATCTTCGCAAGGCTTTCATATGGGCAGACCGCCGCGCTTGCTGTTGCCGGGGTTTCCACACCATATCGTGCAGCGTGGCCATAACCGCAACGCGGTATTTGTCGAGGCCGGCGACTACGCGTACTACCTCGCGAACCTGCAGGAATGGAAGCAGCGGTATGAGGTCGAGGTTCATGCCTGGTGTCTGATGACCAACCATGTGCATCTGGTACTAACCCCGCGCCAGCAGCAGAAGGGGATTTCAGCCCTGATGCGGCGCCTGGCCGGCCGGCAGAGCCGGTATGTGAACCGGCTTGAGCGTCGTCTCGGCACACTGTGGTGCGGCCGCTTCCACAGCAGCGTCATCGACACCGACGCTTACCTGCTCGCCTGCCTGCGCTATGTCGAGCTGAACCCGGTCCGGGCCGGCATGGTCGACCATCCCGCCGACTATGCCTGGAGCAGTCACCGCGAGCGCATGGGGCTTGCGCCGGCGGCCCTGCTGGACGCGGATCCGGTAACCGTCCTGCTTGGCGAGAGTATCGAGCGTCGTCGCCAGGCTTATGCGCAATATCTAGGCACGGCGGCCGATAAAGCCGAGGTAGAACTGATCCGCAGCTCTGTGCAGCGCAACCAGCTGACGGGCAGCGGTGGTTTCGTCAGCGAAATTGAGCAACGCACAGGACTGCGGATCGAGAATCGCGGGCGAGGTCGGCCAGCGCAGGAAAAATAAATCTGGCACCTTTTAGGTAGCCTATCGATCCAGCTTGGTGATCTTCGAGCCGTCCAGCGAGATGCCGGCCATCAGGCCCTTTTGACCCACGATGAAGGCGACGATGGGCTTCTTGAGCGTCGCGGTATCAATGGTGCCGCTCGCGCCCGTATCGATCAGCGTGATGTTGCCATCGACGCCCGCTTTCCAGCCCTTGCTGTCGCGAAACTGCTTCAGCACGTTGGCATCGAGAAACACCATGATGATGTCCCGCTTCTGGCCACCGGCCTGGAACCCGACCGAACCGGAAAAGATGCTGTAGTAGCCGCTGGTCTTGCCGCCGACGAGCAGCGCGCCCTCACCGCCTTCACCAGCGATCACGAAACCGGCCTTGATGACCTCGGCAAATACCAGCACGCCCTTTGCTTCGGCCAGTACGGTCGCGGAGCCCGGCACTTCGGTCTTGAGCCGGTCCAGTGCCGCGTTGACCTTGGCATCGATCTCGGCAGCAGTGGAGGCCCGGGCCGTAAAAGGCACACTGATACAGAGCAGTACAGCCATGCAGAACCCTATGCGGGTGGATGTGGCAGCCGTCATGTTCATGGGGGGCTCCTTGCTTATGAAAGAATGAAAAATAAATCTGACACCTTTTGGATCAGCGCAGGGTGACGAGTTCTTCGGCGGCAGTGGGGTGGATCGCCACGGTGTCGTCGAAATCGCGCTTGGTGGCACCCATGCGGATCGCCACGGCAAAGCCCTGCAGCATTTCGTCGGCACCGGGTCCCATGATATGGCAACCGACCACACGCTGTGCGGCGCCGGCCGTGACCAGCTTCATGCGCATCTTCGGCTTGTGCGTGGTCATCCCGTTCCACAGCGGCACGAAAGTCGAACTGTACACCTTGACCTCGTCGCCGAATTTCTCGCGAGCCTCGCGCTCGCTGAGCCCGCAGGTGCCGATCGGCGGATGGCTGAAGATCACCGTCGGGATATTGCTGTAGTCCAGGCAGCGATCTTTCATGCCGCCAAACACCCGGTCCGACAGGCGCCTGCCGGCGGCAATGGCAACCGGCGTAAGGGCGGCGCGACCGGTGACATCGCCCAGCGCATAGATGTGCGGCACCGTGGTCACCTGCCAGGCATCGGTAGTGATAAAGCCGGCCTTGTCTGTCTGCACACCGGCCGCATCGAGTCCGAGATCAGCGGTTTCCGGCACGCGCCCGATCACCCAGAACAGTGCGTCGAAAGGTCCGTGGTGGCGACCGTCTTCGGTAGAAAGCCGGAGGCCGTCGGCCACGCGCTCGAGTCGCGCCGGCACTGCATTGCCGACAAAGTTCACGCCGTCGGCAGCCATCGCCTCCAGCACGCCTTCCTGCAGGGACTCGTCGAGATGCCTGAGCACGCGGGCATGCCGGGCCAGCAGCGTGACCTCCGAGCCGAGCGCCCGCAGCGCACCGGCCAATTCGACAGCGATATACCCGGCGCCCACGAGCGCGACCCGCCGGGGCCGCTCTTCCAGGGCGAAGAAGTCATCCGAAACCAGCCCGAGCTCGCTGCCCGGGAGGTCCGGCCACTGCGGACGACCGCCGGTGGCGATGATGAGGTGCGGTGCGGACAGGCGGCGGCCATCGACCACCACGGTGTGCGGGTCTTTGAAGCGGGCACGGCCCACCACATGGGTGATGTTCCGGCGCGCCAGGTTGGCGGCATAGATGCCGTTGAGGCGCTGGATGTAGGCGTCGCGTTTGGCCTTGAAGCCGGCCCAGTCCTGGCCCTTGACCGTCACATCAAAGCCGTAGTCGCGGGCGTCGTGCATCAGGTGCGCGAGGCTCGCCGCGTTGTAGACCAGCTTCTTCGGCACGCAGCCGACGTTGACGCAGGTGCCGCCCAGCGCAGCGGACTCGATGACGGCAACCCGGGTGCCGTATTCAGCCGCGCGCTGCGCAGCCGCGAGGCCGCCACTGCCGCCGCCAATCACGATGAGATCAAACTGCTCCGCCATGCGAATCGTCCTGCTGCGCCGGAAAAAGGCCGTCAGTCTAGCAAGCGGACGGAATCGGGTGATTCCTGCCTTGGGGATGGCAGGAACTTTCCGTTAGGATTCCTGACCGCCATTTTTCGCGCTCACACGCCAGGTCAAGCCTTGAACACCAATCCCCTGCTGCTGGAATCCGGTCTGCCAGCCTTCGCCGATATCCGCCCCGAACACATCGAGCCCGCCGTACTCGAAACGATCGAAGCCAACCGCGCTGAACTCGAACAACTGCTCGCGGCAGCCGCGCAGGCCGAGCCCGATTTTTCCGCCGTCATCCCGCCACTGGAGCGGCTCGGCGACCGGCTGCACCGGGTCTGGTCGCCGGTACGACATCTGCAGTCGGTGGCCAATGCACCGGAACTGCGCAGCGCCTACGACGCCTGTCTGCCGGCGCTGTCCCGCTACGCCACCGAGCTCGGCCACAACCAGCAGCTCTATCAGCTCTACCAGCGTCTCAGCGAGCGAAAAGCCGGTCAGGAGGCCGGAGAAGGCGGCGAGCGGCTGCTGGAACTGGCGATCCGCGACTTCAAGCTCACCGGCGTGCACCTGCCCGAGGACCGGAAGGCGCGCTTCAAGTCCATCATGGAAGAGCTGGCACAGACCGAAGCCGCCTTCGAGCACAACGTGCTCGACTCGGCCGCGGCATGGTCACTGCACGTCACCGATGCGGAGCGGGTCAAGGGCGTACCGGCACACGTGCTCGAGCCGGCGGCCGCGCTGGCCCGCGAGTCAGGCAAGAGCGGCTGGGTCCTGCTGCTCGACCAGCCCACCTATGTCGATGTCGTCACGCACGCGGATGATCGCGAGCTGCGCCAGCAGCTGTACCGGGCCTGGTCCACGCGCGCCTCGGACCAGGCCGACTATTCACCGGGGCACGACAACAGCGCCGTGATGGAACGCATCCTGGCCCTGCGCCATGAAGCCGCACAGATCGTCGGTTATGCCGATTTTGCCGACTACTCGCTCGCCACCAGGATGGCGAAGTCGGCAGACGAAGTGCGCAGCTTCCTCATGGACCTCGTGGCGCACTCGCGCACGGCAGCAAAACGTGAACTGGCCGAGCTGGAAAGTCTGGCGGGCTTCAGCCTGGAGCCCTGGGATATCGCCTATTACTCGGAAAAGCTGCGCCACCGGAAGTACGCGATCTCGGACGAGGAGCTGCGGCCCTTCTTTCCGCTGCCGCGGGTCATGTCCGGGCTGTTCGGCGTGCTGGAAAAGCTCTATGGCCTGCGCATCTCGCCGGTGGATGGCATCGAGACCTGGGACCGGAACGCCGCCTACTACCAATTGACCGGCAAGGACGGTCAGCCTGTCGGCGGCTTTTACGTGGATTTCTTTGCCCGCTCGAACAAGCGTGCGGGCGCCTGGATGGATCAGTGCCTCAACCGCGGCCGCGACCAGGGGCAACTGCAGATACCCGTGGCACACCTGGTCTGCAACTATTCACGGCCTTCCGGCGACTGTCCCTCGCTGCTCACGCATGACGACGTCGTGACGCTGTTTCACGAGATGGGCCATGTCCTCCACCATCTGTTGACGCGCATCGATTACCCCAGCGTGTCCGGCATCAACGGCGTGCCCTGGGATGCCGTGGAGCTGCCCAGCCAGTTCATGGAAACCTTCGCCTGGGAGCCGGAGGTGGTCGCGCTCTGCTCGGGCCACTACCAGACCGGCGAGCTGCTGCCGGCGAAGATCCTGAAAAGCCTGCGCGAGTCGAGGAATTTCCAGGCGGGCCTACAATTGCTCAGGCAGGCCGAGTTTGCGCTCTTCGACATGCGCATCCACACCGGACCCACACCACCGGACGGGGCCCGCATCGCCGAAATCCTGCGCGAGGTGCGCGCCGAGGTGGCG